>NZ_JBEXDT010000133.1:0-18331 GCF_040605905.1 Nonomuraea sp. NPDC005501
CTCGGCGCCATGGCGCCGAGCGGCCGCCGCTTAGTGGCGTCATCACTTCATTTCGACATGGGTGGGGTCCGTCCGCCTGTGTTCTGCTGTGTTGCGAGAGGGTGGATCAAGGTTGACTGCGTTCGTGCGGGACGTCGCGAGTATGGGGCGCGAGGCCATCGAGGTGGTGGGGGCTCGTACCAACAATCTGCGGGACGTGTCGGTGAGCATCCCCAAGGGGCGGCTCACCGCCTTCACCGGGGTGAGCGGCAGCGGCAAGACCTCGCTTGCCATCGACACCCTGCACAACGAGGCCCAGCTGCGGTATCTGGAGGGGCTTTCGCCGTTCGTACGGCAGTACATCACGCAGCGCAATCGGCCGAAGGTCGATCGCATCCTGGGACTCGGCGCGACGCTCGCGGTCGACCAGCGCCGTCTGAACCGCAACCCCCGGTCCACGGTCGCGACGATCACCGGCATCGACGGGCATCTGGGGCTGCTGTACTCGCGCCTTCCGGGGATCGGCGCGGACCCGGCGGCGGAGAGCGTCGACGGGCATCTGACGACGGCTCATTTCGACCGCAACACCCCGGAAGGCGGCTGTGGGGACTGTCACGGGGTGGGCGGGCGCTGGCAGGCACAGGAGGACCTGGTCATCACCCATCCGGAGCTTCCGCTCTTCGGGGGGGCCTCGCCCTGGTACGCCAAGTGGCGGTCGGGAGAGCACGCGTTCGTGCCGGCGCTCGCCGAGAAGCGCGGCGTGGACCTCGGGCGGCCGTGGCAGTCGCTGCCGGAGGAGTTCCGCCACTGCGTGCTGTACGGCACGGGCGACGAAAAGATCGAGGCGACCATCGACATGACGAACAAGTACGAGACGGCTCTGGTGACCTACACCTCGAGCCAGCCGCTGCGGGGCGCGCTCGCCGAGGTGGAGCGGGTGTTCGTGAACGCCCAGACCTCCAGCGCCAAGCAGCGCTACCTGCCGTACATGCGCAAGCAGCCGTGCGGCACCTGCGGCGGCAGCGGGTACGACCAGGTGGCCCGGTCCGTGCGGCTCGGCGGGCTGACCTACCCCGACCTCATCGAGGTGGAAGTACGGGAGGTGCGCAGCTGGGCGAAACGGGTGGCCGGCGACCTGGACACCCGGCAGCGCGAGGTGGGTGAGCCGCTGCTGCAGGACCTGGGACGCAGACTCGGCATCCTCGACCGGCTCGGCCTGCCACATCTCCAGCTGTCCCGGAGCGCGGCGACGCTGTCCGGGGGTGAGTTGCAGCGGACCCGGCTCGCCGCACAGCTCAGCACCGAGCTGAACGGCATCATCTTCGTCCTGGACGAGCCCGGGACCGGACTGCATCCGGCGGACAAGGGGCACCTGCTCGACATCGCCCTGGAGCTACGCGAGGCCGGCAACACGGTGCTCCTGGTCGAGCACGACCCTGAACTGATCGCCCGGGCCGACTGGGTGATCGACATGGGGCCCGGCGCGGGCCGCCTCGGCGGTGAGGTCCTGGTGTCGGGGCTTCCCGCCGACGCGGCCGCCCACCCGACGTCGCTGACCGGACGCTATCTGGCCGGTGAGGGGCCGCGGCTGCGCCGGGCCCGCCGTCCGGCCGGGGATGACATCGGCTGGGTGGAGCTGCACGGCCTGCGCGCGCACAACGTGACCGCGGACCTGGTGCGTTTCCCCGCCGGTCGGCTCACCTGCCTGACCGGGGTGAGCGGCAGCGGCAAGAGCAGCCTGCTCGGCGCGATCGCGGCGAGCGTGGAGGCCGCTTTGAACGGGACGGCGACCGACACGGTGCGGCAGGTGACCGGTCTGGAGGGGTTCGACTGGGTCGCCGTCGTCGATCAGGAACCGCTCGGGCGCACGCCGCGGTCCAACCCGGCCACCTACAGCAAGGCGTTCGACATTGTCCGCAAGCTGTTCGCGGAAACCGACGTGGCACGCGGACGCGGGGTCAATGCCTCCTGGTTCAGCTTCAACACCGCGAATGGTGGCCGCTGCGAAACCTGCACCGGTTATGGCCGCAAACTGGTCGACATGCACTTCCTGCCGGATGTGTGGGTGGTCTGCGACGCGTGCGAGGGGCGGCGCTACCAGCCGGAGGCCTTGGAGATCAGGTACCAGGGATTGGCCATCGATCAGGTGCTGGAGCTGACCGTCGCCGAGGCCGTGGAGCGGTTCTCCGAACCCCGGCAACTCGCGGAGATCCTGGGAGCCTTGGACCGGGTCGGGCTCGGCTATCTCCAGCTCGGCCAGAGCGCCACAGAGTTGTCCGGCGGCGAGGCGCAGCGGCTGAAGCTGGCGTCCGCGATCCAGCGCGGTGCCGCGGGCCGCAAGGCCGGCCTTGTCCTTCTCGACGAACCCGTCTCGGGCCTGCACCCGTCTGACATCCAGCGGGTGGTGGATGCGTTCGATGTGCTGCTCGACTCGGGCAACACCGTCGTCGTGGCCGAGCATGACATCCCCGTCGCCGCGTCCGCGGACTGGGTGATCGACCTGGGGCCCGGAGCCGGTCCGGACGGGGGTGCGGTGGTCGCGGAGGGCACCCCGGAAGCCGTCGCGACCGCGAACACCCCGACCGCCGGTTTCTTCCGGCGGTACGCGGCGGGCCTGCCGCTCCTTGAAGTGCGAGATGACGAGCGCCGCTGAGAGGGCGGGGCTTCGACGCACCGGCCGCTGAGGCTTCAACCCGGCAACGCGCGATGCGCAGGGCGGGCGAAGGCGCCCGCGGCGGCGGCGAGGGCCGCGGTCCTGGCCGCCTGGCCTGGGAGGTCCAGGTCCGGGTCGGGCGGCGTGCGCAGCAGTATCACCTCATGGTAGAGCGGTGCGGTGGCGGCGACGAGCAGTCGCCGCGCGTCGGTGCCCGGCGGCAGTTCGCCGCGCCGTACGGCGCGCTCGACGACGACCTCGCAGCGGGCGTAGCGGTCCGCCCACAGCCGCCGCAGGCCGCGCGCGGCCTCCTCGGAGCGGAAGGAGGCGGCGAGCAGGGCGGCGGCGATCGACGGCTGGTCGGTCAGTGCCGCCAGGTTCTCCCGGTTGAGCGCCGCGAGGTCGCCCTCCAGGGAGCCGGTGTCCTCGGGCTGCCAGTCGTCGTCGGCCGTGGCCGCGCAGAGGTCGGCGAGCAGGCCGCCGACGTCCCGCCAGCGCCGGTACACGGTCGCGCGGTGCACGCCCGCGCGGGCCGCGACGGCGTCCAGGGTGAGCTCGTCGTAGCCGCGTTCGGCCAGTTCGGCGCGAACAGCGTCGAGCACCTGCGCGCGGGTGCGCTCGGTACGGCCGCCCGGGCGGCGGCGGGGCGGCGGCAGGTTGGCGGAAGGCTCCGCCCGGCCCCCGGTTCGCTCGGTGGACTGCGTCATGACACCATCTTAATGTATAAGCTGTCGCATTAAGCGCAGCTGGAGAGGAACGTACGTCATGAACAGCCTGATCCCGGCCGACCGAACGCGGTGGACCCCATACCCGGGCAGCCGCGGGCGGTGCCGCTCCGGCCGCTGGCGGCCGAGCCTGCTCACGGGCGGGGCATCATCCCGGCGAAGAGCGCGTCGAGGACGCGGTCGACGTACTCATGGGTCAGCGGCTCGTTGGTGATCAGGAGCCGGAAGTACAGCGGGCCGGACAGGATGGCCATCGCCAGATCGAGGTCGAAGCCGGGCGCCAGCTGGCCCTGGTCGCGGGCCGCCCGCAGCCGGGCGACAGTCTTGTCCCGCTGCGGGGTGATGAAGCGCTCGTTGAGCGCGTCGGCGACCCGGCGATCGTACTGGGCCTCGCCGACCAAAGCGTGAAACAGGGGACCGTAAGGCGGGCGGCCCAGCAGGTCCACGGCCGCGTAGATCTGTGCGCGCAGGTCGGCGGCGAGGTCGCCGGTGTCGGGGTAGTCCAGGCTGGGCTCGTTCAGCGACAGCAGCGAGTCGAGCAGCAGGGCTCCCTTGGACGACCATCGGCGGTAGAGGGTCTGCTTGCTGGCGCCGGCGCGCGCCGCGACCGCCTCCATGCTGAGGTTGGAGTAGCCGATCTCCTGGCCGAGCTCCAGCGTGGTCCGCATGATGGCCTCGGTCCGGTCGGCGCCGCGGCGGTGGGGTGTGCGGGTCATGCGGCCACCTTATCGGAACGGTACGTCCCGTACTTGACAACATTTCCGGGCGCCGACATCATCCTATCGGTACGGTACGTTCCGTACTCTTCAGTATCTCGTGGAAAGAGCCGATTGGTGATACCCGTTTTCCCCGACCCGACCGTGGTGCATCCGATGCCCGATCAGCCGCGGGTGGTGCTGCTGAAACCGCTGGTCGCCTCGCCGCTGATCGAGGTCGGCGAGTTCTCCTACTACGACGACCCGGACGATCCCACTGCTTTCGAGACCCGCAACGTGCTCTACCACTACGGGCCGGAGAAGCTGGTCATCGGGAAGTTCTGCGCGCTCGGCGAGGGGGTGCGGTTCATCATGAACGGCGCCAACCACCGCATGGACGGCCCCTCGACGTTCCCTTTCCCGATCATGGGCGGTTCCTGGGCCGAGCACTTCGACCTCATCACCGGCCTGCCCGGACGGGGTGACACGGTGGTGGGCAACGACGTCTGGCTCGGCTACCGGGCGATGGTGATGCCCGGCGTCCGCATCGGACACGGAGCGATCATCGCCTCCGGCTCCGTCGTCGTGGACGACGTGCCCGACTACGGCATCGCCGGCGGCAACCCGGCCAGGCTCATCCGCCGCCGCCACAGCGACGCCGACGTCGACCGCCTGCTGGCCGTGGCCTGGTGGGACTGGCCGCTCCAGCTCATCACCGAACACGTCCGCACGATCATGTCCGGCAGCGTCGGCGACCTGGAGAAGGTGGCGGCCGCGCAGGCGTGAGACCCGTCCGTTCACCTTCCAGCACCGGATTCGAGTCATCAGCATGACTGCTTCGTCCCACCCCGGCCTGTTCGCCGGCTGGCTGGGCGGCCACGCCGCCCCGCTCACCCACCTCGACCCCGAGGCGCCGCTCGACGACCTGGAGCCGCTGCGCGACCTCATCGGCGACGCGCGCGTCGTCGCGATCGGCGAGCACTCCCACTTCATCGACGAGTTCGTCCGCCTGCGCCGGCGCCTCCTGCGGTTCCTGGTCGAACGCTGCGACTTCACCGTCCTGGCCTTCGAGTACGGCTTCAGCGAAGGCTTCCCCCTCGACACCTGGGCCCAGGGCGAGGGCACCGACGACGACCTGACGGGCCACCTCGCCGAGGCGATCCCCGTGGGTGTCGACGACCCGCTGCGCTGGATCCGCCGGCACAACGCCACAGCCTCACAACCGGTGCGTTTCGCCGGCATCGACATCCCGGCGGCCGGTGGGTCCCTGCTCCCCGCCCTGACCCCGGTCGCCGACTACCTGCGCCGGATCGACCCCGAAGCCCTGTCGTCCATCGAGACGGCGACGCGCATCGCCAGATCGTTCGCCGGAACCTCCGCGGCCGCGGCCGCGCCCGCCTGGGCCCGCCTGCCGGCCGCCGACCAGGACGCCCTCACCGCCGCCCTGACGCGCCTGCTCATCCGGTTCCACGCCGTCGAGCCGCTGTACGTCTCCCGCGGCGACCGGCCCAGCTACGACATCGCGCTGCGCCGTCTCGAAGGCGCCTGCCAGGCCGACTACGGCTTCCGCGCCATGGCCGGCCTGTTCGCCGGGACCGGGCTGACCGCCGACACCTCGGCCCGCGACGTCTACATGGCCGGATCGGTCCTGTGGCACCTGGAGCGCTCCAAGCCCGGAACCCGCATCGTGCTGGCCGCCCACAACGCCCACATCCAGAAAGCACCCATCTCCTTCGACGGGCAGCTCACCGGCTTCCCCATGGGGCAACACCTGCACAACGCGCTCGGCGACGCGTACTTCGCCCTCGGCCTGACCAGCACCGGCGGCCACACCGGCGAAATGATCCGCGACGAGGAAGCGCGCTTCGGCTTCCGCATCGAGGACACCGCGCTGCAGCCGCCCGAGCCGGGCAGTGTCGAAGCCGCCTTCGCCGGCGCCGGCCTCGGGCTCAGCCTCGCCGGCCTCCGCCCGGCGCGCACCCAGGCCGGCCCTGGCCCCGACCGTATCCGGCTGCAGAGCACCTTCCTGCACACCCCCGTCCTGGACGCCTTCGACGGCATCCTGCACACCCCGGCCTCCACCGTGGCCCGCGACCTCGAAGAAGGAAGAACCCCGTGACCCGAACCGACGTGATCATCGTAGGAGCCGGCCCCGCCGGCCTCATGCTGGCCGCCGAGCTGCGGCTGGCCGGCGTACGGCCGCTGGTGCTGGAGCGCAAGCCGCAGCGCCGCGACATCCCCAAAGCCGGCGGCCTCGGCGGGCAGATCCTGGAGCTGCTGCGCTACCGGGGCCTGCTGGAACGCTTCGAGGCGGCCTGCACCGGCCCCGTCCCACCACCCCGGTTCCCGTTCGGCGGCGTGCATCTGGACTTCACCCAGCTGGCCGACCCCCCGCTGCACGCCCTGCCGCTCCCGCAACAGCAACTGGAGCAGCTGCTCGACGACCGCGCCGGCGAGCTCGACGTCGAGATCCGCCGTGGGCACGAGGTGACCGGGATCAGCCAGGACGACGCGGCGGTGACCGTGGACGTGCTGGGTCCGGACGGCCCGTACCAGGTTGTCGCCCGCTACCTCGTGGGGTGCGACGGCGCGCGCAGCCGCGTCCGCGACCGGGCCGCCATTCCGTTCCCCGGCATCACCTATCCGGAGGTCAACCGGCTGGCCCAGGTCACGCTGCCCGCCGAGGTGACCGTGCTCGGCAACGGCGACCTCGACGTCCCCGGCTTCGGCACGATCAGCGCGGGCTTCACCCGCACGGACCACGGCCTGTTCGGCATCGGCTCCTCGCCCGGCTCCAGGGCCGTCTCCCTCTACACGATCGAGGACGAGAGCACCGAGTACGACGACGACGTCCCCATGACCGTGCCGGAGCTCCAGGACAGCATCCACCGCGTGCTCGGCGCGCGGCTGCCCGTGGCGGAGGCGACCCGGCTGTCGCGGTTCACCTTCAAGGCCTACCAGGCCGAGCGCTACCGCGACGGCCGGATCCTGCTGGCCGGCGACGCGGCGCACCTGTTCCCCGCCACCGGCGTGGCCCTCAACGCCGGCATGCTCGACGCGGTCAACCTGGCCTGGAAACTGGCCGCCGACGTGCACGGCCGCGCACCGGCCGGCCTGCTGGACACCTACCACGGCGAACGCCACCTCGCCGGCGCCCGTACCATGCTGCACACCCGGGCCCAGGTGGCCCTGCGCCGCGGGCACGACGCGGCCGCCGAGGCGCTGCGTGAGGTCTTCACCGAACTGCTCACCGACGAGCAGCCGCTGCGCCGCATGGGAGCGCTCGTCGCCGGCACCGACCTGCGCTACCCCATGCCCGGCGCCGAGCCCCACCCGCTGGCCGGTGCCTTCGCCCCCGACCTCACCCTGCACACCGACCAGGGCGTCACCAGCGTCGCGGAGCTCATGCACACCGCCCGGCCCGTCCTGCTCGACCTCGCCGGCCGCCCGGAGCTTCGCCAGGTCGCCCGGCAGTGGCGCGATCGCGTGGACATCCGCACGGCCAAGACCGACGAGCGCCCGGCCGACGTCCTGCTGATCCGCCCGGACGCCCACATCGCCTGGGCCGCGGACGCCGCCGAACCCGACGGCACCGCCGCGACCGCACTGCGAGAAGCGCTGTCCCACTGGTTCGGCGCCCCCTGACGGGCCGCCTGCGCCTGACTCGGCCCGGAACTTCTCCAGCTCCGGCCGGCCGCCATTCGGGTTGACCAGTGGGTACGGCGGTGACGACCCCGAGGTGAATCGGCCGACGCCGCTCCTTCCGTCGCATGCCAACGATTGTCGACCTAATTGCGACTTTGAAAGAGTTATTCCGCTGCTGGACAAATCCCGCCCTCCATGCCCATGCACCGATGGGCATGGAGACATCTGTCTCATTGTGCGGAGCGCCATCTTATGGCCTCTCCATCGAAACCCCCACTGACCTGGGACGCGACATTTCTGATGCGGTTTCCTCGGCTTTTCGAGCACCTGCGGCCGGCCATTAGGGTGCACATTCATGGAATCGACTTCTCGATCGGCCGAAGAACTCGCGGCCGCCGCGGTCGCCGGTGAAGCGACCCCGGTGGAGCTGACCGACGAGGCGATCGCTTCCAGCGGCCCGTAGCCGCCGGGGACGCAGGCCGGTGCGCCGGAACCGCTGGTCGCCCGGATCGGCGAAGCGGGCGTGAACCAGTGGCCGAGCATGGAGAAGATCCCGCACACCATTGACCGCGCTCAAAAGCGCGAGACCAGTCATCAACTGCTTGAGGAAGGCTTTGCGTGAAAGCGTTGCTCACCCTGACCTGCGCAGGTCAGTTCATGGTGCTGCTCGACAACACGATCGTCGGCGCCGCCCTGCCCGACATGCAGCAGCGACTCCACACCGGGCTGATCGGCCTGCAGTGGATCGTCGACGCCTACGTGCTGCTGGTGGCCATGCTGCTGCTGTCCGGCGGCGTCTTCGCCGACCGGTTCGGCCGCAGGAGGGTGTTCCTGGCCGGGGTGGTGGTGTTCACGGCCGCGTCGGTGGTGTGTGCGCTCGCGCCCTCGATCGGCTGGCTGATCGCCGGGCGGGTGCTGCAGGGCGTCGGGGCCGCGGCGCTGAGCCCCGCCTCGCTGGCCCTGCTCGCCGCCGCGTATCCCGCCCCGAGGGAGCGCGTCAGAGCGATCGGGTTGTGGGCCGGGTTCAGCGGCATCGGCCTGGCCGCCGGACCGCTGGCCGGGGGCGTCCTGGTGGACGCCTTCGGCTGGCCCGCCATCTTCCTGGTCAACGTGCCCATCGGGGCGGTCCTGCTGCTGGCCGGGCTGCGCGTGCTGAGGGAGTCCCGCAACCCGGGCGCGCCGCCGATCGACGTTCCCGGCACGGTCCTGTCCGTCGCGGGCGTGGGCGCTGTGACCTACGGCCTGATCGAGGGCGGTTCCCGAGGCTGGACCTCACCGGTGATCCTCGGCAGCTTCGCCGCCGGGCTGGTGCTCCTGGCCGCGTTCGTCGTGGTCGAGGGTCGTGTGTCCACGCCGATGCTGCCGCTCCGGCTGTTCCGGCAGCGGCTGTTCACGGTGTCGAACACGGCGATGGTCGTGGTCGGGTTCGCGCTCTCGGGCTCGTCGTTCTTCTTCTCCCAGTTCTTCGTCTACGTCCAGGACACGTCGATCCTGGTCGCCGGGCTGCGGACCCTGCCCGGCTCCCTCGCCATGGTGATCGTCAGCCCGTTCGCGGGCCGGTTCGCCGCCAGGTACGGGTTCCGCGCCGTCGTCAGCATCGGCCTGGCGCTGGCCGGGCTGGGGCTGCTGGCGCTGGGCCTCGTCCACGCCGACACCGGCTACGGGAACGTGTGGTGGCGGCTGGCGGTCGTCGGCATCGGGTTCGCTCTGACCATGTCCCCGCTGACCGGCGCCTCCATCCAGGCGGTCAGCCCGCAGGAGGGCGGCCTCGCCTCGGGCGTCAGCAGCACCACCCGGCAGATCGGCGCGGTGCTCGGCGTGGCGGTGCTCGGAGCGATCGTCCACACGCGGGAGTCCGGCGGCGCCTCCTTCGAATCCGGCCTCAACAGCGCCTTCCTCGCGGCCGGCGCCGTCACCTTGATCAGCGCCGTGTTCACCGGCCTGTGGCTGACCGCGGCCCGGACGCCGAGGGCTGTCCCGGACGGCGCCCCCATGCCGAGATCAGCGGCGCGAGGGTGAGGTCGAGCTCGCCGGCATCGATGGCGGCCAGGTGCGCGTCGATCTCGGCGTCGTCGGCCAATCCAGCGGCGAGCAACTCGGCGCGGACCATGCGCACCGTCGCGGTCTCCAGCCGGTCGCAGGCCACCCCGCCGACCGGGAAGCAGCCGGCCGCCGCGACATCGACCAGACCGGCCGCACGGAACGCCCGCGGCAGCGTACGGCCGTAGCGCAGGTCGGCGCCGCGGCGGGTCATCAACTCCCGGACGGCGCGCCGCAGCCGGTTGGCGCGCTGCTGTGCCGGGCCGACCTCATCGAGGCAGGCCAGCGGCTGCAGCTCGGTATCGGCGTCCTCGACCAACAGCCAGCCGCCGGGCCGCAGCGCCGCCACCATCGTCGCCAACGCCCGGGCACGGTCGGGCACGTGGACCAGCACGAGCCGGGCGTGGACCAGGTCGAACGTGCCTGGCTCCGGCGGCGGGTCCCCGACGATGTCGTGCCGGAGCACCTCGTACCCGCCGTGCGGGTCCAACCAGGCCGGATTGATGTCCGTGGCCAGCACGTAACCGGTTGGTCCGACGGCCGTGGCGAGTGCCTCGGGAACGCTGGGGCCTCCGGCGCCGACTTCCCAGCAGCGCCAGCCCGCCTTCACTCCGAGCCGGTCGAAGTGCCCCCGTGTGACACCGTCGAACAGCTCGGCCAGCCAGGTGAACCGCTCGCCCGCCTCCACCCGGGCGTTGTCGAGCAGGTAGCGGTGATCCGGGGCAGACCCAGAGGTGTGCGGCGATGAGGGGCCGGACCCCGCGCCGGCAGTATTCACCGCCCCGCCTGCGGTCGTGTCCGGCTCGGACCCGTGGTCGGCGAAGGGCTGCGATGAACTCATGCCTACATCCTCACGACCTTCCACGTGCTGTGTCAGGGGCCCGGAATGAAACCAGACGGCCTCCGGGTGACCGGCCGGCGGGGCGCTCCCGCCCGGCCTCGCCGGAGGCGGTCAGCCGAGCCAGCTCGCGACCTGCGACTCGACCGCGGGGTACCAGCCGAGCTGGAGGTGGTTGGCGCCGCCCACGAGCGCGGTGCCGGCCACGGTGCCGATACCCGCCGTGGACAGCGCGCTGCTCACGAACACCACGCCGTCGCTGGGGCCGCGGTTCTCGTTGTAGATGCCGGCGACGCTCGGCGACCCGCCGGCCAGCAGGTACGTCGCCACCGACGCCGGCACGCCCGCCTGCCGGATGCGCGAGATCAGCGAGCCCGCGTCGATCGCGGCCTGGATGCCCGGCCCTGAGGTGTAGAAGCCCTGCCCGCCGTAGTACGTGGTGTACCAGTCCTGCTGCGTCTGGTCGACGCCGTACGTGCCGTCGAAGCGCGCCAGCATCTGCCGCTGCCCGGCATAGCAGTCGAACCCGCCGGCCGGCACGAACGAGAACTCCGGATGGTAGGCGTAGACGCCGTAGCAGGTCATGTGCGTGTGCGGCGCGGGCGAGTTGACGCCGCCTCCGCACTCGGGCCAGATCGAGAGGTCGTGCGCCCAGCCGTGCGCGAACGGGTAGTCGTACCCGGCGTTCGGGCCGCCCAGCGTGATGAGCTTGCGCACGTCGCCGGCGTACGGACGGCCCCAGCTCGGCTTGACCGACGACACGTACATTCGCGCCGACATCATCCCCTTGCTCCAGCCCACCAGGTCCACGGCGGGCACGCCGAGCTTGGCCTTGATGAGCGAGACCGCGTCGCCGACCTCCTGGGCCTGCATCAGGTTGTCGCCCTCCTTGTGCGCGAACCCGATCGCGAAGACCCGGTACCCGGCGTTCGCCAGGTGCTGCATCATGCCGGTGCCCGGGCAGCTCAAGGCGCCGCAGCCGAAGCCGCCCGACTCGCCGGGGTTGGCCCACGCCCGGTCCGGGTTGTCGTTGGCGCCGTGCACCAGCAGGACCGGCGTGCTCTTGGGATTGGTGTTCCACCCGGGGGCGTGGTACAGGAGGAACCGGCCGGAGAACGGTCGCTTGACGCCGCCGAAGAAGGTCAGGCGCTGGCCGTCCTGGTCGCCGCGGCCGTCCGGCGGGTAGCTCTCCTGGGTGAAGCCCGGCGTGGTGTCCAGGTACCTCTCCACGGTGGACCAACCGTTCGCGACGCTGTTGTACGTCGCCTCCAGCGTCAGGTACGACGGCGTCGCGGCCTGGGCCGCGGTCGGTACCAGCAACGCGGCCAGCATCACCGCGACCGTCCATAAGCAGCGCATGGGGCTCCTGTCCACAGGGTTGCGAGATGCCGCCGAGCTCGGGCTCGCCCCCCGCGCCGGCGGCACCCGGGGAACGCCCGCCATCGTCACCGCATCGCCCCGGCCGTTCCAGCACCCCCCGTCACACCTTTGCCGCACCGGGCGTGTGCGGACGGCACATCCGCCGGGCGCGACGCACCTGGGCGACGGTGCCAGGAAATCCGAGACGGTCCACATCGATGCAGCAATGCACCGCGGCTACCCGGCGAGTGGAGGGTCGGATCAGGCCGCCTCGTCCTCGGGCTCGGGAGCCGGAGCCAGCCGCACGCGGCCGGGGTGAGCCTCCTCGTCGGGGAAGACCCACTTCCGGAACGCCCAGAACCGGAAGACCATGGCGATCAGCGTGCCGATGACCTGCGCGCTCATGAAGTCGGCGATCTCCTGGGTCACCAGGCTCACGTCCGGGGTCTCCAGCAGGAACACGTACCGGGAGATCCATAGCGGCACGGAGCTGAGCACCAGACCGACACCACTGACCAGGAAGAACAGCGCCGCCTCGTGATGGCGCTCGCGACCGCCCCTGGTCCGGAACGACCATTCACGGTTCAGAACGTAGGACACGATCGTCGCCACGAGCACCGCGATGACCTTCGCGGTCACCGGCTTCGGCTCCAGAATGGTCAGCTTCAGCCCATAGAACACTGCGTTGTCCACCAGGAACGCTGTTCCACCCACCACCGCGAACTTCAGCAGCTCACGGTGCTTCAGCACAAGGGCGGGCAGCGGTCCCGGCAATCCTGCGAGTACTGCCTTTGCTGTTTCCCAGCGTCCCGATTTTCTCACCAGCCGGACACTCTGGTCTCAACACTCACTGACACGGCCTTTCCGGCTCGGGCGACTGGAGCCGCACCTGACGACATCTGGTATCAATCCTCACTCACACCACAGTCGAGTGCTTCGCGGTGGAGCGCCCGTCAGGGGCAGAGCCGTCTCGGTGACCGGAGGAGCCACCCAGCAAACCACAGCCAGGACACGACGTTGGGATGACTCCCCGCCGAAAGCGGATGCTCAACACCGATCAGGCGGCCACCATACATTCGTTCCCTTGCGCCCCACCACTGATGCCCTTCGCTGCCCCGTCCCAGCAGTATCCGACCTATCAGACCGTCTCGTCGCCGCACGCTGAGGCGAACCCGCTCTTGTCCAGGATGGATACCGGTGTGGCGGAGGGTTTCGATCGCCGCGGCGGCGGCCGGTGTCGGTGTCGTCGGCCCGAACCTTGGCCGCGGGGTTCTCGGTGACCGGCCGGCACGACCGGGTGGCGTGTCAGGCGGTGCGGCGGGAGCGGGCCAGAGCCAGCCCACCGAGGACCATGGCGATCGGCCCGACCACCAGGTCTATGTAGCCCCCGACTATTCCGTAGCCGGTGCCGGGACCGCCCTCGGCGGCGGCCACGACCAGCGCGCCGATGACCGTGCAGGCGAGCCCCGCCGCCAGTGCCACCATGGCCCCCCTTCTCCCGGTGCCGGTCCCGATACGGCCGGCGGAGCGGGCCAGAGCCAGCCCGCCGATGACGACGCCGGCCAGCCCCAGCAGCGCGGCCACCACGGACCAGAGACGCCCGGTCGTCAAGGCGTACGCATCGACGGGCTGGACCAGAACGTGCGCGGCTGCCGGTGTGGCGAGCCCCAGGACACCGAGCAGGACGGCTGCGGCGGTGGCCGGCAGGTGACGGACGAACATGAGGATCCTGTCTGTCGAATGGCGGGCGTCGGCAGCGTGTGCAGCGGGGTGGATCGCCTGTGCCCGTCGAGGTGCCGGTGACGAGGGCGAGCGCCCAAGGAGAGGTTTCACGGAATCGATCCTCGCGCCGTCGAGGCAGCCGCGGCCTCCGGCAGCGGACGGCAGCGGCTACGCAGTTCTGCGTAGCCGGCTCGTGCCCCGGTACGCCCGTCGTCGTAGGCGGCCGCACGTGGATCGAGCCCGGCGCCCCCCGTCCTGGCATGGGGCAAAGGCCGCGATTGTCGCCCGCACGCGCCACCCACGAGGCGGCACCTGCGGGACCTTCCCGAGCAGGGACCGGTGAGCCCTCACCGATCTGATCGACCAGTGCGCCGGGAGCAAACCGTTTTCGGCGCTATCACCGACCGGCTCTCCGTTCGCTGACAACCCCGGACGACGATCGCGCCATCCGGCTACCGTTGCTCCGCATGACGCACACCGAGATCGACATCGACGCGGAGTTCGTGCGGGATCTGCTGCGTGACCAGCACCCCGACCTGGCCGATCGCCCTTTGCGGCTTGGCGCGCGGGGCTGGGACAACCAGCTGTGGCGGCTCGGTGACGACCTCGCCGTCCGGTTGCCCTGGGCGACGCAGGACGCGGACGCGCTGCTGCTCAAGGAGCACACCTGGCTGCCCGTCCTCGCCCCGCGCCTTCCGCTGCCGGTGCCCGTCCCGCAGCGCCTCGGCGAGCCCTCCGCCCTGTTTCCACGACCCTGGATCGTCACCACCTGGGTGCCGGGCGAGCCCGCCGACCGCGCCCCCGTCACGCGCGCCGCGGAGGCTGCCGACGCCTTGGCCGCCTTCCTGACGGCCCTGCACCGGCCCGCCCCCGAGCAGGCGCCCGCCGGCCGGGGCCGCGGCGGGCCGCTGGCCGACCACTCCGAGGGGTTCGCCAGGCAGCTCGCCTCGGCGACCGAGCTGGGGCTGATCCCCGACCCGGACGCCGTCCGCGCGGTCTGGGAAGACGCCGCCGCCGCGCCCGAGTGGGCAGGCCCGGCGCTCTGGCTCCACGGCGACCTGCATCCGGCCAACGTCCTCACCGCGGACGGCACCCTCTGCGGCGTGATCGACTTCGGCGACCTCTTCGCGGGCGATCCGGCCTGCGACCTCTTCGCCGCCTGGATCCTGCTGCCGGATGGCGCCCGCGACCGCTTCCATGCCGCCTACCAGCCGGCGCCGGACGCAGCGACCCTGCGCCGCGCCCGCGGATGGGCGGTGGGACGGGCCCTCAGCGGCATCCTCATCGGCGAAGCCGGCGTCCGCGGCCGGCGGGGCGGCAAAGCCACGTGGGGCCCACCCGCCCACGCGGCACTGCGACGCCTCATCGCAACGGCCCATCGCTGATCGATCACCTCTCCACGCGCTCGAACACCTTCGCGCCGGACCCCACGGTCGTGATCGCCTCGATAATGTACGTGCCCAGGTGGCACCGCTTGGGGAGTACGGCAGCGTTCACGGGAGAGAGGCCAGGCGACGATGCAGGCGTCAGCGGTCGCGCGTGCGGTGGCCGCCGCCATGTCGACCGCGTCAGCGCTCGACCTGACGGTCGACGACGCGATCGTTCTTCATGACTCGAACAAGCTCACTCTGCGTCTGCTGCCGTGTGACGTCCTGGCCCGGGTGGCACCTGTGACGCATCAGGTCGCGCGGTTCGAGGTCGAGCTCGCTCAGCGGCTCGCCGAGTCCGGGTGTCCTGTGGCTGTTCCCGACCCGCGGGCGGAGCCACGCGTCCATGAGCGTGACGGCTTCGAGGTCACGCTGTGGACCTACTACGAGCCGGTGACACCGCGAGCGGTCCCACCGGCCGACTATGCCGATGCGCTCGCGCGGCTGCATGCCGGCATGCGCGAGCTCGATGTCCCGACGCCGCACTTCACGGATCGGGTCGAGCAGGCCCAACAGCTCGTGGCGAGCCGCGACCGTACGCCGGGGCTCGCCGACGCGGACCGCGAGCTGCTCGACGAGACGTTGGGAAGCATGAGACGCGTGATCGGGGAGCGCGGCGGCGCCGAGCAGCTGCTGCACGGCGAGCCGCACCCGGGCAACGTGCTCACCACGACGAACGGGCTGCTGTTCATAGACTTCGAGACGTGTTGCCGCGGGCCTGTCGAATTCGACCTCGCCCATGCGCCCGAAGAAGTCAGCGAGCACTATCCGGGCGTCGACCAGGAGTTGCTGAGGGTGTGCCGGATCCTCGTGCTGGCGATGATCACGACGTGGCGCTGGGATCGAGGCGACCAGCTCCCGAACGGGCGCCGGCTGGGCACCGAGTGGCTCAGCCGGATCCGAGCGACGCTCGGTCGCGAAGGGCTGGACACCCGTGGCTGATCGCAGGTCTTCGAGGTCGCAGCCGCCGCCCGGCGCCGGGCGCTTCCGGGGGCTGGGCGGCTGAGACGGCCTGGCGCATGACTCAGCGGTCGCACATCGCGGCGAGGAAGGCGTCGATCAGGTGCTGCCGATTGCGGGGCACGCCGGTGACGTAGACGGTGGCGGCGCGCCCGGCCCGGTCCCGGCCGCTGAACACCGCGGCCCCCGGCATGTCGCCGGCGGCGAAGTACACGTAGCCGCAGCTCGACTTCATCCGGGCCACGCCGTAGCCGTAGCGGGCGTCCGCGGGCCAGCCTTCCGCCTCGACCTTCACCGGCCGGGTCATCATCGTGCCCAGCGGGGCCTCGCGCCAGAACCGGATGAGGTCTTCGGGGGTGGAGACCAGGCCGCCGCTGGGGCCGAACGCGTAGGTGGGCAGCTGGTCGGTCAGGTCGACCTCGCCGTCCTTCGGATGGCCGGGGTGCACCCCGTAGGCGTGGGCGTGCGGGCCGCGGATGCCGTAGTCGTCCTTGGCCGGCCAGTACGTGTCCCGCATCCCGTACGGCTTGAGGATCAGTTCCTGGCTCGCCTGGCGGTAGTCCTTGCCGGTCACCGCGGTCACGATCATGCCGAGGACCAGGTAGTTGGTGTTGGCGTAGGCGAAGGAGCCGCGGGGCGTGGGCTTGAGCGTCAGCGCCACCCGCAGGAAGTCCGGGAAGGGCTCCTTCCATTCGATCGCGTCGGCGAACTCGGGCAGGCCGCTGGTCTGCTGCAGCAGCATCCGGACGGTGATCTTTCGGCCGTCGATCTCGGCGCCGTCACCGGTGCCGCGCAGCGCCCCGGGCAGGTAACGCTCCACCGTGGCGTCCAGGTCGATCTTCTTCTGATCGGCCAACCGCAGCACGGTGGCGGCAATGATCGGCTTGCTCCCGCTGGCGATCCTGAACCGGCCCCGGGGGCCGATCATCGGCTTGCCGGTGCCCCGCTCCGCGGTGCCGGAGCGCCGGGTCACGGTCGCGCCGCCCGGGCTCCGCACCTGGCTCAACGCACCCGCCATGCCGTCCTCGGTGGTGAGCACGTCAAGGCTGGACTGCGGCGAGGGCGTCGCGGCGGCGGCGAAGGCGGGGGCGACAGGGGCGAGGACCAGGGAACCGGCGACAGCGGCGGCGAGCAATTTCGTCATGCCCCCAATGTCACAGGAAGATCACTCACGATCAGTCAGGCCTGCCCGCCTGTCGGGGTGAGGCATTCCCTACCACCGAGGTGATCGCCGCGCGCACTTGATCGGGCGGTCCTGCATGCCGCCCAAGGCGATCAACGGCCCGGAACGACACAGGAGAGGGCCCGGCGCAGGATGGCGGCGAAGGTTTCGGTGTTGCCGGGCATGAGCCAGTGCCGCCCCGCCACGCGGATGGCGCCGGCGACCGCGGCGGCCGTGACGGCCGGGAACAGGTCGCGGCCGGGGTCCGTACCGGTGCGCGCCGCGATCGCCTCGGTGAGCGGGCCCTCCGCCATGGTGAACGCCTTCAGCGCCTCGCCCTCCAGCTCGGGCGTCGACATGATCATGCGCAGGCCGGCCTGGTCGGGCTCGGGGTCGGTGTAGAGCTCGATCACGGCCGCGATGATGGCTTGATCCAGCGGCTCGCCGGCGGGCCGGGCGTGCAGCGCCTCCCCCACGCGCTTGGACTGGCCGGCCTGGAAGGAGCAGATCGCCTCCTCCTTGCTGGAGAAGTAGTTGTTGTAGGTGCGGGGGGAGACGCCCGCGGCCGTGGCGATGTCATGGACGCGCACCATGGCCAGTCCGTGGGGGCCCTGCTCGATGGCCAGGCGCAGCGCGGCGTGGCCGATCGCCTCCTGGGTGGCTTGCCTGTTGCGCGCCCGAAGATCCATGGCGTCGTTCATAGGGCCCACTCTATCCGATGTTGCGTGCCGCGCACTGTGTGCGTGACACGCAAGTTGTGGGTAGAGTGCGACGAGACGCCTGGCACTCACGCCTGGAGAGTGCCAACCACCCGGCGTGCGCCGGGACGACGAGGTCCGTGGGCAGGTCGGCCGCCCGCCAGCAGACCGTCCGTCGCGGGCGCCGTCCCGGCAACCCCTGACCGGACAGCCCTACGAAGAGCAGGAGCAGGAATGGCTTCGAAGATGATCGCGTTCGACGAGGACGCCCGGCGCGGACTCGAGCGCGGTATGAACCAGCTCGCCGACGCCGTCAAGGTGACCCTCGGCCCCAAGGGCCGTAACGTCGTGCTGGAGAAGAAGTGGGGCGCCCCCACCATCACCAACGACGGCGTCTCCATCGCCAAGGAGATCGAGCTCGAGGACCC
>NZ_JBEXDT010000134.1:0-17634 GCF_040605905.1 Nonomuraea sp. NPDC005501
CCTCCACGACCCTCTTCCGATCTGGCCGGCCGGGGCGGCGGTCCCCGTCCGGCTGCTCGCCGCGCGCGGCGAGCAGCTGCCCTTCGCCGACGCCAGCTTCGACGCCGTGGTCGCCACCCTGGTGCTGTGCTCGGTCGACGACCCCGGCCGGACGCTGGCCGAAATCCGGCGCGTGCTGAAGCCGGCCGGCAGGTTCGTGTTCTTCGAGCACGTACGCGGCACGGGCGCGCGCGGCCGGATCCAGGACCTGCTCACGCCGCTGTGGCGGCGCCTGGGCGCGGGATGCCACCTCAACCGGCGCAGCCTGGCCGCGATCGAGCACGCCGGCCTGGCCGTCCACGACCTCCGGACGTTCGCGCCCCGCCCGAACCTGCCCGTCACCGTGCCGATGATCAGCGGAGTGGCCACCCGGGCGGGTCCCCCGCGCTGACGTCGCCGCGGCAGGCCCGCGGGCCGGCGTCCGGCCGGCGGAGCAGGCGACCGATGCGTGAGGCGTCCCGCGCGTCAGGCGTCCATGCCCTGGCGGAACAGCAGCCAGGCGCGCTCGGCCGTCCGGCGGCGGGTGTCCGCCGGTATCCTGGCGAGCAGTGCCGCGATCATGCCGATGACCGTGACCAGGTCCTCGGTGGTGACGTGGTCGCGTACGCGGCCCGACTCCCGCGCCTCCGCGAGCAGGCCCTCCAGCAGCTCCGCCACCCGATCGCGCAGCCGGAGGAGGCGCGGGTCGACCGCGGCGCCGACCGCCCCGACCATGTCGATGAACGCGACCGAGGAAATCGCCTGCTCGGTCATGAGCGCCAGCATGTCGTCGAGCGTGGTCCCGGGCCGGGCGGCGAGCTCCTCCAGCTCCCTGACGCCGTCCTCGAAGACGGCCAGCGCGAGGCTGACGCGGTCGGGGAAGTGCCGGTAGAGGCTGCCCTGGCCGACGCCGGCCGCCCTCGCGATCGAGGTGAGCGGCGCGTCGAACCCGTCGGTGGCGAACAGCTCGCGGGCCGCCGCGATCAGCGCCGCCCGGTTCTCCGCCGCGGCGCTCGGGCCTCTGTTGGGTCGGCGTACGTGGGACATGGAAGCCACGGTACCAACCGGACTAAATCGTCCGGTTCGCTTCCCGTGACCCTCGACAGGGGTCGGCGGCACGGGCTACGGTGCAACCGGACGACGAAGTCCGGTCGCCGGGGCTCACCGCCGGACGCGGCGCCGCCGTCGCCCGCCCCGATCGAAAGGACCCGCCCATGACCGCCCACACCCTCGACGACCGTGTCGCCCTCATCACCGGAGCGGGGTCCGGCATCGGCCGGGCCATGGCCGTGACCTTCGCCAAGGCCGGCGCCCGCGTCGTGGTCTGCGACATCGACGCCGACGGCGCCGCCCGCACCGCCGCCGACATCGGGGACGCGGCCCTGCCCGCCACCGCCGACATCGGCGACGAGGCGTCGGTCACCGCGCTCGTCGAGACCGCGATCAGCGCCTACGGCCACATCGACGTGCTGTGCAACAACGCCGGGATCATGGACACCATGGCCCTGCCCGCCGAGATCCCCCTCGCGCTGTGGGAGCGGGTCCTGCGCGTCAACCTGACCGGCACCTTCCTCGTCACCCACGCCGTCCTCCCCCACATGCTGCGCCAGGGCCGCGGCGCGATCGTCAACACCGCCTCCGAGGCGGCCGTCCGCGGCGGCGCCGCCGGAGCCGCCTACACCGCCTCCAAGCACGGCGTCGCCGGCCTGACCCGCAGCGTCGCCTGGGCCCACGCCAAGGACGGCATCCGCTGCAACGCCATCCTCCCGGGCCCGACCATGACCGGCATCGCCACCGCGGCCTCGTTCGACCCCACCGGCGCCGCCCGCCTCGCCCCCGTGCTCGCGCTGGGTGAGCGGATCGCCCAGCCGGAGCAGATGGCCGACGCCGCCCTCTTCCTCGCCTCCGACGCCGCCTCGTTCATCAACGGCGCCCTCGTCCCGGTCGACGGCGGCTGGTCGGCGGCCTGACCACCGGCGGCGGCGTCACCCGCCGGGACAGCCCTGGCGCGGTCAACCCGTGGGCCGGCGGGCCCGGCTCGGCTCGCGGACGAGCGCCCAGGCGCCCGCCACCGGACCCGATGCCGCGGCTTGCCGGGGTTGATCACCGCGCGGATCGCCTGGATCCGCCCGGGTCACCAGCTCGGGACTCACGATGTGGGAGGTCTCGCTTGCGGCAGATGCTACGAAATCGTATGATCCGACATCGTGAAGTCCGAATCCGTATCATCTGAGTGGTCGGCTCTGCTCGCATTGCAGCGGGCCACCCACGCCACCCTGCATGTGCTCGCCGCCGAGCTCGTCGACCTGGACCTGACCGCCTCCGAGATCAACGCGCTGGCGAACCTGGCCGACGGCCGGGGCCGGACCGTGTCCGAACTCGGCGCGGCCGTGGGCACCCGCCCCACCACGCTGACCAGCGTGCTGGACCGCCTGGAACGACGCGGCCACATCACCCGCGGCACCCGCCCCGGAGACCGCCGGGCGGTACTCATCGAACTCACCTCGTCCGGGCGACTGGCCGCCACCACGATCCGGCAGGCCATCGCCGACCTAGAGCACCGCGCGCTCGGCGGCCTGCCGGACGACGCCATCGCCCACCTGCGCACCGCCCTGCAAGCCCTGACGGAGGTGCCCTCATGACCATGCACCCCGCCGACGAACACGTCGTCGGCGGCCCTGACTTCGATGCGTTGATGGCCGAGGTGATGGCGACCGCCGAGCGGTTCGGCCACCGGGAACATGTCCATCTGACCTGGCTGGCCGTTCGACGGGTCGGCGTGCCCGCGGCGGTGGGGCTGGTCAGCGACGGCATCCAGCGCACCACCCGCTATGCGAGGGTGCCCCAGAAGTACCACGCGACCATGAGCCGGGCCTGGGTCGAACTGGTCGGCCACCACGCGGCCGAACACGGCGAAGACGACTTCACCGCGTTCATCGACCACCACCCCGCCCTGCTCGACAAGCGGCTGCTGACCCGCTTCTACCAGCCGGCGACACTGGCCTCCGCACAGGCCAGGACCGGCTGGGTCGAACCCGACCGCGCCGCCTTCCCGTGGCAGGACACGGGGCGGCGGCGTCCCCGGGACGAAGAGGCACGATGACCGTGATCGGGCAATGGCCGCACGGGTCCACCAGGCTGTGAAGACCGGCTGTGTCCCGAGCAGTACGCCAGCAGCTCCGTCCGGAACGGTTCGATCCGACGATCGAAGCCTTCCTTCCCCGTCATCACGCCATGCTCCATCAGATCATCTCGCGCGGTCATCAACGCCCGGCCATGACATACATCCCCGATTCTGGATCAACAGTGCTGTTCTCAGCAGTGACCGTGTGCAGGGAAGGGTTCACTGCGCGGGCGCCAGTACCGGGCTGTTGCGATAGGCGGCGATCAGCCACTGGCCGTCCCGCTTCTCGAAGACCCAGGTCGCGTTCACCTGACGTACGTCGTCTGGGACCTCGGTCTCGCCGGGGAACAGAATGGCGGATCGGCTGATGACGATCGCGCCGTCCCTACCGACGAAGCGGATGCCGAGCTGCTTGTTGCAGGTGGAGCTGCCCCTGAGCGGCCCCTCGAAGGCCAGGGCCATGTTCTGACGGATCACCTCACGGCTGTCGCGCAGCGCGCGTCCGCGGTGTAGTTGGCGACCATGCCGTCGGCGTCGCCTGCCTCCCACGCCTTGTAGGAGTCAACCAGTACGGCCTGGATGGCGGCCACGCCCTCCGCACGATGGTTCGACATGTGCTTCTCCCTTGTGATCGGGTTCGCCCGGGGTACTCCGGCGAGGCGCCTGGCCGTCGTGTCGAGGCCAGGCGCCCGCCGTACGGCGGGAATCAGACGCCGAACGCGGCCGGGTAGCGGATGGTGCCGGCCGGCACCGGCCGGGCGGGGTCGAAGACGAGCGCCATCATGTACTTGTCCTCGACGTCGAAGGGCGGTCGGATGGCGTGGCCGGAGGCCGGGACGAAACCGAAGCGCGGGTAGTACTCGGCGTGGCCGAGCACGAGGACCAGATTCTCGTCAGCCTGCCGGGCGGCGTCCAGGGCGGCGCGGATGGCCGCCGAGCCCGCGCCGCGACGCTGATGCTCGGGACGTACGGCGCACGGGCCCAGGGTGAGGGCGGGGACGCCGTCGACATGGCAGCGCGTGAGCAGCGCGAACCCGGCGATGGCGCCGCCGGGCTGCTGCGCGATCCATGACAGGCCGGGCAGCCATGCCTCCCGGTCGGCGCGCAGCTCCTCCACCAGGTCGGCCTCGTGGGAGGTGGGGAAGGCGGCGAGGTTGACCTCACGGATCTGGTCAAGGTCCGCGTCGGTCTCGGGTCGGGTGATCCACGGGGTGGTCATGATGGTGCGGGAGTCCGTTTCTGTGGTCGTCACGAGGTGGCCGGTCGAGGAGTGGCCCGGGTCCGGGCTGTGGTGCGCGTTCACGCCTGCCGGTCCCGGAACCGGTAGGTGGCCCGGAGATGACTGGTGATGGATTTCTGCCGGTCGACGCGCTCGTCGCGCAGCCGGGCGTCGGTGCGCGAGGCCTGCCAGGCGGTCTCGCGCTGGAGCTTGCGGTAACTGGTCAGGCGGCGTTCGGCCAGGTCGCCTGCCTGGATGGCGGCCCGCACCGCGCAGCCGGGCTCCCTGTCGTGGGCGCAGTCGCCGAAGCGGCACAGCTCGGCGAGCCGTTCGATCTCGGCGAAGACCTGCTCCAGGCCGTCGGCGGCGTCATGGAGGCTGATCGCGCGCAGGCCCGGGGTGTCGATGAGCACACCGCCGGTGGGCAGGGGCACCAGCTCGCGGTGGACGGTGGTGTGGCGGCCCTTGCCGTCCTGGGCCCGTACCGCGCCGGTGGTCAGCAGCTCTTCGCCCAGCAGGGCGTTGCCGAGCGTGGACTTGCCCGCACCCGAGGGACCGAGCAGAACCGCAGTGCCCTCGCCCAGCAGCGCGGCCAGGACGTCGACGTTGTGCCCGGTGGCCGCGCTGGTGGGCACGACGGCGACGCCGGGCGCGAGCGCGTTGACCTCGTCGTGCGCCGCGGAGGCGTCGGCCGCCAGATCGGCCTTGGTCAGGGCGATCACCGGCTGTGCGCCGCCGGCCCAGGCGAGGGCGAGGAAGCGCTCCAGCCGGGCGGCGTTCGGCGGGGCGGCCAGGGAGACCGCGACGACGGCGGTGTCGACGTTGGCGGCCAGCACCTGCCCGTGGGAGGTACGTGACGCCGACGAGCGCACGATCGCGCCGCGCCGCGGGAGCAGAGCCGTCAGTTCGGGCTCCCGGCCGGGGCGCAGCGCCCCCCAGTCGCCGGTGCACGGCGCGGCCAGGGGATCGGTGGCCTGATGTGCCGGCAGGGCGGCCCGGATCGGGCCGTGCTCGGTGATCGCGTCACACGAGCCGCGATGCACCCGCAGGATCCGCGCGGGCAGCAGACCGGCCCGGCGGTGGCCGGCGAAAGCGTCGTCGAGGGCCGGCGTCCAGCCGTACCGGGACAGGTCCACACCGCCGGGGACGGAGGGATCGATGAAGGAGGAATTCAACGTGAGACACCTTGCGGGAAGGGACCCCGGCAGGACTCAGGCGTCACCCGTCCGACGAGCCGGACGGCTCGCGGCAGGAGGGCGGAAGTGGGTCAGACCGGGGCCCGGGACGTGAGGATGGTCCGGGCGCTGCACGGGGCAGCGGTCTTCACCGCGATCATCAAACCTCACCTCCCTCTTCCGTATCCGACATCGATGGCCGAGATGCTAGCACGTCCCGCCTGAGCCTTCACCGCGCGCCGGCCGCCCGCACACCCGCCCGCCGAGGCGCTCCACGTCGGCGTTGAACCGCCTGAGGCAGGCGGCGAACGCGGCGACCTCCGCGGCCGTCCAGCCCGCCAGAACCCGCTCCAGGCCGCTGACGTGCTTCGCGCGCTCCTCCTCCAGGTAGCGCTCCCCCGCCCGCGTGAGGCGGAACTTGCGGGCGATGCCGCCGTCCGGGTCGGGGACGCGCTCGGCCAGCCCGGTGCGCAGCAGGGCCGAGGTGTGCCGGTTCAGGGTGGAGACGTCCAGGCCGAACGCCTCGCTGAGCTGCCCGATCGACATCAGGCCCGCCGTCCGGATGCGGCTGAGCAGGATGTACGCGCTGCGATCGAGGTGACGGTGCCGGCCGAGCAGCATCGTCTCGTACTCGATCAGGTCCGTGGGCTTGTCCATGCCGGTCCTTCTCCCCATGGCCGCGCGTCCGCTTTTCTCGCTGATAGATGTGTAACCCCCACATCGTTTGCATGTAACACATTATGTGTAGAGTGCACATCTCCTCCACTGTCGAGAAAAGAAAAGGGGACCCGCGTGGACGACCCCACATCCACCGGCCGGCCCAACGGCATCGTCACCGTGATGGCGGTGGCCGGCATCGTCGCCTCGCTCACCCAGACCCTGGTGGTGCCGCTGATCGGGCAGCTGCCGACCATCCTGAGCACCTCCGCGTCGAACGCGTCCTGGGTGATCACGGTCACGCTGCTGGCCGGAGCCGTCACCACCCCGGTGATGGGACGGCTCGGCGACCTGTACGGCAAGCGCCGCATGATGCTCATCTGTGCGATTCCGCTCATCCTGGGCTGCGTGGTGTGCGCGCTGGCCGGGTCCCTGACCCCCATGATCATCGGGCGGGGCCTGCAGGGGATGGGCATGGGCATGATCCCGCTGGGCATCAGCGCCCTGCGCGACCTGCTGCCGCCGGACCGGCTGGGCCCTTCCATCGCGCTGATGAGCTCCTCCATGGGCATCGGCGGCGCGCTCGGCCTGCCGATCGCCGCCGCGGTCGCCGAGTACGCGAGCTGGCGGGCGCTGTTCTGGAGCACGGCCGCGCTGGGCGTCCTGGTGGCGGCGCTGATCTGGCTGCTGGTGCCGGCCACGCCCGCCCGCGCCGCGGGACGGCTGGACGTCGCCGGCGCGCTCGGCCTGGGCACGGGGCTGGTGTGCCTGCTGCTGGGCGTCTCCAAGGGCGCCGACTGGGGCTGGTCGAGCGGCACCACCCTCGGCATGCTGGGCGCCGCGGTGCTCGTCCTGCTCGTGTGGGGCTGGTGGGAGCTGCGCAGCGGTGACCCGCTGGTGGACCTGCGCGTCACCGCCCGGCCTCAGGTGCTGCTGACCAACCTGGCCTCGATCGTGGTCGGCTTCTCCATGTACGCCCAGTCGCTGATCGTCATGCAGATCCTGCAGCTGCCCGCGGCCACCGGCTACGGCCTGGGTCAGTCGATGCTGGCCGCCGGCCTGTGGATGGCCCCCTCGGGGCTGATGATGATGCTCGTCTCCCCCGTCGGCGCGCGCCTGTCGGCGGCCCGCAGCCCCAAGGTCACGCTGATCGTCGGCAGCCTCATCATGGCCGCCGGCTACGGCTCCTCGATGGTCCTGATCGGGTCCACCTGGGGCCTGCTGATCGTCTCCTGCATCTGCACCATCGGCGTCGGCTTCGCCTACGGCGCGATGCCCGCCCTCATCATGGGAGCCGTCCCCCGCTCCGAGACCGCCGCCGCCAACAGCTTCAACACCCTCATGCGCTCCATCGGCACCACTGTGTCCGCCGCGGTGGTCGGGCTCGTCCTGGCCCAGATGACCACCCGGTTCGGCACCCACACGCTGCCGTCGGAGGCGGGTTTCCGCACCGGCATGCTCATCGGCTGCGGGGCCGCGCTCGTGGCCGCCGCCGTCACCGTGGCCCTGCCGTCGCGCCAGGCCAAGCACGCGGCCGCCCACGCCGAGTCCCCCGCCCCGGCCGCGCGTCACTAGGGGCGACCCCGTACCAGTGACCTTAGTGCCGGGAGCCCGGCTCGCTGAGGCGCGGTCCGGGAGCATGATCCGCTGAGAGACTGGGCGTCCCGGTGGCGGCAGGCCACCGGACGCGGTGCGCGTGGCAGGAGGCGGATATGACGGAGTCCGGGTTCGCACGGGGCGAGCAGAGATGGCGGGCCGGGCTGGGGACGCTGCGCCAGGTGGTCCGCCAGGAGCTGGTGACCCGGCAGCTCGCCGCGCACCTGCCGGACACGGCGCCGCGGCGGGTCCTGGACGTGGGGTGCGGCCAGGGCACGCAGCTCATGCGGCTGGCGCGGCACGGGCACGCCATGACCGGGCTGGACTCCTCGGCGGCGCTCCTGGGCGATCTGGAGCGCGCTCTGGCGGACGAGCCGGCGCAGGTGCGGGAACGGGTCCGGACGGTCCGGGGCGACGCGCGGGACATGGCCGCGCTGTTCGAGCCCGAGAGCTTCGACGCGGTGCTGTGCCACGGCGTCCTGATGTACTTCGACGATCCCGAGCCGCTGCTGGAGGACCTGGCGCGGCTGGCCGTCCCGGGCGGGGTCGTGTCGCTGCTGGTGCGCAACGGTGACGCCCTGGCGATGCGGCCGGGCCTGCTCGGCGACTGGACGTCGGCCGGGCGCGCGTTCGACGAGCCGGCGTACCGGAACCGGATCGGTGTGACGGCACGCGCGGACCGCCTCGACGCGCTGACGGCCTCGCTCGCCGGCCGGGGGTTGAAGGTGCGCGCCTGGTACGGCGTGCGGGTGTTCACCGACACCGTGCCGGCGGACGCCGAGCTCCCCGGCGAGGTGGAGCTCGGCGCGCTGCTCGCCTGCGAGGAGCGCGCCGGCGCCACGGACCCGTACCGCCGGGTGGCGGCCCTGATCCACGTCATCGCCGAGCGGCGCGACGCAGGCCGCTGACCGCCCCGGCGTGGCACGTTCGCCGAGGCGATGCCAAACCTCTGCCCGGCCGGCGCGGGCCCGGCGCCTACGCGGTCAGGACCTCGCGCAAGGTGGCGGCGAAGCCGTCCGGGTCGCCCTTCATGCCCATCGTGCCGTCGAGGAAGCCGCCGTGGTGGCTCGGGAACGTCACCGGCTTCGTGCCCAGCCGCTCGGCGACGGCGAGGCCCGCGCGGTGCGCCAGCTCGCCCTCCGACTCGGCCCCCACCCCGATGACGACGCGGGTCGGGGCCGCGCGCAGCGCCTCGAAGTCGGGCACGTGGTGCGTGCAGGGCACGAGGTTCTGCGCGAACAGCGGGTCGCCACGGGAACCGTCGTCCTCCGCCGGCAGCCCGAACTCGGCCGGACTCGCGACCGGCCGCTCGGCGAAGTCGGCCGGGATCTCGCCGCGCAGGCTGCTCAGCGCGATGAACTTCACCATCGCCGGCCCGAAACCGTCCCGTTCGTACGTCCGGCGGATGTCCGCCACCGCGGCCAGCGCCTCCTCCCGGTCCGGCAGGGCCTGCGCGGCCGGAGGCTCGTGCGCCACCAGCGTGCGCACCTGCTCCGGGTGCCGGGCCACCAGCGCCAGGCCGTTGACGGCGCCGCCGCTGCTGGCGAAGATGTCCACCGGCCCGGCGCCCAGCGCGTCGATCAGCCGGTGCAGGTCCTCGGCGTGCAGCTCGGGCGTCGACTCGGTGGCGCCGTCGGTGCGCGGGCTGCGCCCGATGCCGCGCGGGTCGTAGGTCACCACCGTACGGTCCTGGAAGTGCCCGAGCAGGCCGCTGAACCCGGTGGCGTCCATCGGGGTTCCGATCATCAGCAGGGCCGGCGCGGTGCCGCCCTCGGCCTGGCGTACGTCGTAGTGGAGAACGGCTCCGGGCACCTCAAGCGTGCGGGTGACGGACTCGGTCATGGGTCGCTCCTTCTCGAATGCTCGTGAGGGTGGACCGGCGCGGGCGGTGAAACTCATCGCGGGACGGGCTGAACCGTCGCCGGACGCATCGTCCTACCCGATGAGCGCCTGGGTGCCGAGCACGGTGATCCGGGGCGGCGTTCGGTGTCCTCGGTGCCGGGCTCTGCCGTGTGGATCATGCTACGCGGATCGCCGCGGTGCCGGAACGGCGCTCGAAGCGTCGAGGGCGACGGGATTTGCCGGTGGACGGGCGCTGTGCGAGGCTCGGGTGCACCTGCTCCGAAAGGCTGATCGTGACGCTAGGCATGGTTCTCGGCGACGTCTCCTCTCGCGCTTCGACGCGGGAGCGGTAGCCCTTCCGGCTCCGATCACCGACGTCCGTGCGGCAGCACGGGCGATTTCCCGCTGCTCCTCGTCGAAGTGCTCTTCGTGCCCACCCGCACGTTCGACCACGAGGAGTACGTGGTGTCCACGATCCACTGGACCGAATCCCACACCGTCCGATCCGCCCGCTGGCATTCCGAGAGCGCGGCCCCGCCGCCCGAGCGGATCATCGTCGCGGACGACCGCATGAGAGCCGACACCGCCCACCGCCTCGCCGGCGAGGGTACGGCGTTGCTGTGGCGGGGCGACTTCCCCAACGCGTGTCAGCTTCTCCGGGCGATGAGTCGCCGTCTCGACCGGAACCCTTCCCCGCAGGGAAGCGACGCCCGCGAGTCCTTCCGTCTTCACCGCCGAGCCCGCGGTCACCGTGCCCGGGTCCTGGGCAGGCTTCTCGTCCTGCTGGACGACGGCCACGCCTTGGACCTGCGCAGGGCCCCGGAGGTGCGGCAGGCGTGCACCGAGGCGTACGGCCCGCCGTACGCGCCGACGGCGGTCTCCCTCCAGGAGCTGCTGGGGGTGATCGGAGCGCACCAATGGCGCCTCAAGGGCGTCGAGGTGCCCGTCCTCGGCGCTCGCATCCATCCGCACTACGGCGTCTTCTCCCCCGTCAGAGGCGAGTACATCGACCTGGTCGCCCAGGCTCCGCTCCTCCGCGCCGGCCGCACCGCGTTCGATCTCGGCACGGGGACCGGGGTGCTCGCCGCCGTCCTGGCCCACCGGGGGCTCGCCCGCATCACGGCCACCGACATCAGTGCGCGCGCGCTGGCCTGCGCCCGCGACAACGTCCAGCGGCTGGGTCTGGCCGGCCGCGTCGACGTGACGGGTCCCGCCCTGTTCCCCGAGGGCCGCGCCGACCTCATCGTCTGCAACCCGCCCTGGATCCCCGCCCACCCCACCTCGGCCCTCGAACAGGGCGTCTACGATCCCGGCAGCACCATGCTCCGCGGCTTCCTAGACGGGCTCGCCGCCCACCTCGAACCGGACGGCGAAGGCTGGCTCATCCTGTCCGACCTGGCCGAACACCTCGGACTCAGGACCCGCCACCAGCTGCTGACCTTGATCGAGACGGCGGGCCTCCGCGTGGTCGGCAAGATCGACACCAGGCCGCGGCACCAACGGGCGGCGGACGCCGCCGACTCCCTCCACGCGGCCCGCGCCGCGGAAGTCACCTCGCTGTGGCGTCTGACCGGCGATCGCCGGCGGGTGTGAAACGACTGTTTCCCTTGATCGGGAGGTGCGTCGCACGGCCGGCGTGACCGGTGCCGTCGACACCGGCGGCCGTGCCGGGCGTGGACCGATGATCGCGGCCGCCCTGACACGGCTGTTCCCGCTGTTCATGCCGCCAGGAACGCTCGCCGGAGCGCGACCGGTCGCCGCCGTGGCGTGGGCGGCGGGCTGCGAGACGCCCGAGGTCGTGGCGGTGTGCGTGCGGCGGGGAGCCGTCCTCCGCACGGTGCACATCTTCATGCACACGATCTGCACGTCGCGCCCAGAGGGCTCTGCACGCAGCTGTGCGAGCATGCCCGGCGTGCCGAGATATGTGATGATCGCCGTGTTGGCGCTGCTGGTGACGGGTTGCGGCTCGGGAGCGAAGACCGCTCCCGAGATCGCTGGATATGTCGAGACGTATCTGCAGGCGCACCCGGACGTGAAGCGGGTGGCAAAGAAGGGGACCCAGAGCGCCACCGTGGTCATCAAGGGGCAGGACCAGGACGTCTCCGCCGATCTGGGCGAGGGCCTGCGCGGGGGGCTCATTCGGACGGGCGGCGCCGCGTACATGACGTCGGGGGAGGAAGTGGCACCGGGCAGGATCTGGGACAAGATCACCGAAGAGTACGAGCTGTACAACGTGTGGGGCATCGGCGTGATGACGAGCCAGGCCATGACACTGGTGAACAGCCACCGCGTGCACGCACTGCTGGCAGCGAGAGGACGAGTGAGCGGCCCGGCATTCGATGGTGGGCTCGACCATTACACGGTCACCATCGACGTGCCGGAGGCACTCGACGCATTGGATCTCGGTGCGTTCCTGGAGGCATACGACCCGCTGCCGCTCATGCGGGATACCGAGAACGAGTACGGCAGGGTCCGGGCCGGCGACAAGGCGGCACGGACGCGGCTGCGCAGCCGGTTGCTCAAGGAGTTCGGCGCGCAGGCCACGTACGAACTCTGGCTCGACGGCCAGGGGCGGCCAGTACGGCAACGACTGACCGCGAAGACCCCGACGGAGATCACCTTCTCCCACTGGGACGATACGACCGTGGCCGCTCCTCCGGCCGACCAGATCCGGGTGCTGACGAAGTGACCCCGCGCCATGTGTGGTGCCCCGACGACGGCCGTAGCAGGGACCACGACACCCCATGACCGCGGCGAGCTCGATGGGGGTGGTGTCCCAGGCCGGTCGGCCGAACAAGCCCCGAGTTCAGATCTTGGTATCAAGTTACAGGCTTTGACATCTGTTACCAACCCGCATAGCGTTCCCCGCATGGAGCAGAGAACACTCGGCGCCGACGTCTGTGTGGGGGCGGTCGGGCTCGGTTGTGCAGGCATGTCCGGCGCGTACGGACCCAGCGCCGTCGAGCAGAGCACCGCGACGCTTCGCAGTGCGCTCGACGCCGGGATCACGTTCATCGACACGGCCGACCACTACGGGATGGGGCACAACGAGACGCTCATCGGGCAGGCGCTGCGACCCGCCGATCGCGACCGCGCCGTGGTGAGCGTGAAGTTCGGCGCGCTGTTCGGTGTGGACGGCAGCGTGCGCGGCATCAACGGCCGACCCGACGCGATACCGAACTTCCTGGGCTACTCGCTGCAGCGGCTTGGCACCGACTACGTGGACATCTATCGCCCGGCCCGGCTGGACCCCGCTGTCCCGATCGAGGAGACCGTCGGCGCCGTCGCCGAGATGGTGCAGAAGGGCTACGTGCGCGGCATCGGGCTGTCCGAGGTCGGCGCCGAGACGATCCGCCGCGCCCACGCCGTGCACCCGATCACCGACGTCCAGATCGAGTACTCGCTGTTCAGCCGCGGCGTCGACGCCCCCGCCCTGCTCTCGCTACTGGACAGCGAGCGAACGGGTGGCAGGCGCTGATGCCCGCCCGAACCCCGCTGGACGCGAACGCCATCCTGGCGGCCACCGAGGAGATCCTGCGCCGCCACGGACCGGACAAGGCGACCGTCGTCGACGTCGCCCGGGCACTCGGGGTCAGCCACGCCGCCGTCTACAAGCACTTCCCCTCCAAGCAGGCGCTGCGCGAGGCCGTGACCCGGCGCTGGCTCGACCGCAACCGCGATGCCCTCGCCGTCATCGCCGCCGACCGCGCGGTCCCGCCGGCGCAGCGACTGCGTGCCTGGCTGCACGCCGTCCTGGCCGTGAAGCAGGCCAAGATTCGCGAGGACCCGGAGCTGTTCGCCGCCTATGGAATCCTCGCGGCCGCGCACAGCACCGTCGCCACTGACCACGTCGCCGACCTCCTGGGCCAGCTGGCGGCCATCATCGCCGACGGCGCCGCCGACGGCAGCTTTCGTGCCGACGACGCGCAGGCCACCGCCCGCGTGGTCTTCCACGCCACCGCCAAGTTCCACCACCTCGCCCATGCCGCCGAATGGCAGAACCCCGGCATCGGCACGGAGCTCGACGAGGTGTGCAGCCTGCTGCTCGAGGGTCTTCAGACCCCCACGTCGCCCTAGCCGGATCGGGCTGAGCACACGTCGCGGCTGATGTCGGCGGCGCGGTCAGTCCTGCCCATCACCACCACCCAGCAACGAGCAAGGAGCGACGAACGACCATGGTTCAGGCAATCGGAGTGACACGACCAGGCGGACCGGACGCTCTCGGCGTGCTCGACCTGGCGGCCGAACCGATCGGTCCCGGTCAGGTCAGGATCCGGGTCACCCGCGCCACCGTGAACCCGACCGACGCGATGATCCGTTCACGTCCGCGACAGGACGAGGCGGACGCGGTGCGGGTGCCGGGCATGGAGGTAGCCGGCGTGATCACCGAGATCGGCCCCGCCGTCGAGCGCCCGTTCGCGGTCGGGGACGCCGTCATGGCCATCGTGGTGCCCTCAGGCGAGCACGGCGGCTACCGGGCAGATCTCGTCGTGCCGGCACGCTCGGTCGCGAAGATCCCGGCCGGGCTCTCGGACGTCCAGGCCGCCACCATCCCGATGAACGGGCTCACCGCGCGGCTCGCGCTCGACACGCTGGCGCTGCCGGCCGGCGCGACGGTCGCCGTCACCGGCGCCGCCGGCACCGTCGGCGGATACTTCGTCCAGCTCGCCAAGCTGGCCGGGCTGGTCGTCGTCGCCGACGCCGCCCGGCAGGACGAGACCTTCGTCCGCGACTGCGGAGCCGACGAGGTCGTGCCGCGGGGGGACGATTTCGCCGCACAGGTCCGCCGCCACCACCCCGGCGGCGTCGACGGGCTCCTCGACGCCGCCGCGCTGGAGGCCGCCGCGCTCCCGGCCGTCAAGGACGGCGGCACCGTCGTCACCGTCCGCGGCTACCAGGGCGACGGGACCGGCCGGGTCCGCGTCGCCCCGATCTTCGTCCGCGACCACGTCGAGGCAGCGGCCGAGCTCGACCGGCTCGCCGAACTCGCCGGCGATGGACGGCTCACCGTCCGCGTGGCCGGCGAACTGCCCGCCTCCCGAGCCGCCGACGCGCATCACTCACTCGAACGGCGCGGCGTTCGCGGGCGGTTCGTCCTGCGGTTCGGCTGACAGTGATGTCGCACGCCTGCTCACTGTCGCAGCCCCACATCTAAGCCCATCGTCACAGGGCCTGCCCTTGGTGCTCGCCCATGTAGTCGTGCGCTGTTTCATCAGCGAGCACCCGTGAGACACCGCACGCGGCCGACCACGTCGAGGTCGAACACCGTTTCACGGGTGAGTGCAAACGGGTGGGCACGCGAAACGCTCCGATCGAACGCGGGCGCTACCGCAGCTGGGCGCGGCGGCGGGTGAGGTAGGCGGTCTCGCCGGTGTTGCCGGCCAGCTCGATGGCCCGGTCGTAGGCCGCGCGTGACTGCTGACTGCGGCCGAGCCGGCGCAGCAGGTCGGCGCGGGTGGCGTGGTAGGCGTGATAGCCGGCCAACGCCTCGGCAAGGCGGTCGACGATGGCCAGTGCCACCTCCGGCCCGTCGAGCTCGGCCACGGCGACGGCCCGGTTGAGGGCGATGATCGGCGAGGGGTCGAGGCGGACGAGCTGGTCGTAGAGGGCGAGGACCTGCGACCAGTCGGTGTCGCGGATGTCGCGGGCGGAGGTGTGCACCGCGTTGATCGCGGCGAGGATCTGATAGCGGCCCGGAGCCACCCCGGCAGCGGCAGCGGCCAGGCGCTCGCGCACCAGCCGGTGACCTTCGGCGATCAGCTCCGCGTCCCAGGCCCCGCGGTCCTGCTCGTCGAGGGAGACCAGTTCGCCGCCGGCCGAGACCCGGGCGGTGCGGCGGGCCTCGGTGAGCAGCATCAGCGCCAGCAGGCCGGCCACCTCTCCGTCCTGCGGCAGGAGCACGCGGATCAGGCGGGTGAGCCGGATCGCCTCGGTGGTCAGGTCGTGTCGTACGGGGTCGGTGTCGGGGCCGCTGGCCAGGTAGCCCTCGTTGAAGATGAGGAACAGGACGGCCAGGACGCCGGAGACGCGTGCCGGCAGATCGTCGGCGGACGGCATCCGGTAGGGGATGCGAGCCGCCTTGATCTTGGCCTTCGCGCGGGTGATGCGCTGCTCCATGGTGGTCCCCTGCACCAGGAAGGCACGGGCGATCTCGGGGACGGTCAGACCGCCGACCATGCGCAGCGTCAACGCCACGCGCGCTTCCACCGCCAGCGCCGGGTGACAGCAGGTGAAGATCAGCCGGAGCCGGTCGTCGTCGATGGCGCCCAGCGGCTCGGGCGGGGTGTCGTCGTGCAGCATCTGAGCCTCCTTGTGCTTGTCATCGCGCCTGTTCTCGCGCCGGATCCGGTCGATGGCCTTGCGGTTGGCGGTGGTGGTCAGCCACGCGCCCGGGTTGGGTGGCAGGCCGTCGGCCCGCCACCGCTCGACGGCGGTCGCGAACGCCTCGGCCGCCGCCTCCTCGGCGATGCCGAGGTCGCCGAAGCGCCTGGTCAGGGCAGCCACCACCCGCGCCCACTCGTCGTGGTGGGCCCGGGTGATCGCCTTCTCGACGTCGCTCACTGGAACGGCCGCACCTCGATCTTCCGATCGCAGACCTTCGACGCCTCGGCGGCGAGCTTGAGCGCCACATCCAGATCGGGGGCATCCCACACCCAGACGCCGGCGAGGTACTCCTTCGACTCCACGAACGGCCCGTCGCTGAACACCGCCTGCTCGCCCCGGTTGTCGACGACCGTGGCCGCGTCGGTGTCCGCGAGTCCGCCCGCGAAGACCCAGTAGCCCTCGGCGATCAGTCGTTCGTTTAACGCGCTGATGGCAGGCTGCCTGTCCGTGCTGCCGGGGTTGCTCTTGTCATCGATCACGGAAACCAGGTATCGCATCTACAGATCATCTCCTGTGGTGTCGGGACAGCGTGGTTCGGTGGCAGGGACTTCAGGCCCCCGCATACCGCGGGCGCCCGGCCGCCCGGTAGACCTGGATCGTCACGCCCTTGGAGTCGGCGCGCGACTCGACCAGGTCGAGCGCGAGATCCGGACCGGTCTCCGGGAACAGTCTCGCGCCCTGGCCGACGATCACCGGGATCACGATCAGAACCATCTCGTCGACCAGATCGTTCTCCAGCAGCCACCGGGTCAGGATGCCGCTGCCGTGCACCTGCAGCTCTCCCCCCGGCTTGGCCTTCAGCTCCCTGACGGCGGCCGCGACGTCTCCGGACAGGACGGTCGTGCCCGCCCACTCCGGATCGGTGAGCGTGGTCGAGGCGACGTACTTGGGCCGCGTGTTCAACGATTCCACGACGGACTCCCAGCCGGGGGCGTCCTGGACCGTCATGGAGCCCCAGCCGGTGAACAGCTCGTAGGTCCGCCGCCCGAACAGGAACGCATCGGCGCGCTGGTAGGTCTGGTTGATGAACGTCCTGGTCTCGTCGTCACCCGCCCCCCGGGCCCATCCGCCGCGCTCGAACCCGTTCCTGCGGTCCTCCTCCGACGCGCCGCCGTTTCCCTGCATCACTCCATCGATGGTGACCTGGGTCACGGTCGTCAGCTTCATGATCGCGGTTCCTCTGCCTTGGCGCCGCCCCTTGCGGGCGGCCTCATCCCTGCTACGAACGCCACCGCCCCGATCCGACACCGCCTCCCGGATCTCTTCGAGAAATTTTCCGGGACGCCGGTCTTCAGCGTTCCGGCAGCACGACAGTTTCACGGCGACAGCGCTCCACCGTTCAGGATGGATCATCCCCGGCCATCCCCCGGACCATCGTGTCGAAGGCGGCGTCCCAGTGGCGGCTCGCCTGCGGGGCGTCGCCGAGGGCGCCGCGCAGTTCGAGGCCGCACATCCCGTGCGCGAGGGCGTTGAGCCTGACGGCGACGTCGCGGGGATCGGCGGGGGGCGAAGGCGCCCTCGTCCACGCAGCGGGCGACGGCGGCGACCAGGGTGTCGAAGGTCGGCTGGATGAGCGCGGCGGTCTCGGCGTCGGGCTGGAACTCCGGGACCGGCCGCCC
>NZ_JBEXDT010000135.1:0-17308 GCF_040605905.1 Nonomuraea sp. NPDC005501
GCGAGCACGCCCGCCGCCCCGGCGGCGAGGCCGACCGGCTGCGGCGGCTGCTCTGCCACGAGCCGCGCGGCCACGCCGACATGTACGGCTGCTTCCTCGTCCCTCCGGACGACCCGGGAGCCCACCTCGGGGCGCTGTTCTGGCACAAGGACGGCTTCTCCACCGCCTGCGGGCACGGCACGATCGCGCTCGGCGTCCACGTCGTCCGCGAGGGCCTGGTGCCCGCCGCGCCCGACGGGGAGACCGACGTCGTGGTGGACGTGCCGTCGGGGCGCGTCACCGCCCGGGTCCGCCGCGCGGCCGGGCGGATCGTGGCCGTCACGTTCGTCGGCGTCCCGTCGTTCGTGCTCGCCCGCGACGTCCCCGCGGACGGCACCCGCGTGGACCTCGCCTACGGCGGCGCCGTCTACGCCAGCCTGCCGGCCCGCGCGGCGGGGCTGGAGGCGCGGCCCGAGCACCTGACCGAGCTGATCGCCCGCGCCCGCCGGATCAAGCGGGCGCTGGAGGGGCACCCGGCCACGCGGCACCCCGAGGACCAGCGGCTGTCCGGCGTCTACGGCGTGATCTTCCATGACGACCTGCCCGGCGAGGACGGCCACGTCCGCCAGCGCAACGTCACCGTCTTCGCCGACGGCGAGGTGGACCGCTCGCCGTGCGGCTCCGGCACGGCCGCGCGCCTGGCGCTGCTGCACGACGACGGGGTCCGCGAGCCGCTGATCCACGACAGCGTCGTGGGCTCCACCTTCCGGGCCCGCGTCGCCCGGGTCACGGGGGAGGCGGTGGTGCCGGAGGTCGAGGGAATGGCGTACCGCACCGGCCGGCACGCCTTCGAGCTGGATCCGGACGACCCGCTCGGCACCGGGTTCGTGCTGAGGTGACGCGTGCAGGATGATCCGAGCATGGACGCCCGGCCCGGCCCCGCCCCGTGGAGTCCGGGCCCGTCCGCTGCGGCGCTGCCCTACCTCGACGCCGGCACGCTGCGACGGCTGGTGCCCGTCGCGCGGGCGGTGGGCATCCTGGAGGACGCGCTGCGGGCCGGGCTGGACCCCGAGGACACGCCCCTGCGCACCGCCGCGGACCTGCCCGGCGGCCAGCTTCTGCTGATGCCCGCAGCCGCGGGCCGGTACGCGGGGGTCAAGGCCGTCACCGTCGCCCCGGGCAACGCGGAGCGCGGGCTGCCCCGCATCCAGGGGACGTACCTGCTGTTCGAGGGCGGCACCCTGACGCCGCTGGCCGCCCTCGACGGGGTCGCGCTCACCTCGCTGCGCACCCCGGCCGTCTCCGCGCTGGCCGTGCGCCACCTGGCCGAGCCGGACGCGCGCGACCTGCTGGTGTTCGGCACGGGGCCGCAGGCGTACGGGCACGTCGAGGCGTTCGCCGCGGTACGCCCCGTCCAGACCGTCACCGTCGCAGGCCGCGACGCCGCCCGGGCCGAAGCGCTGGCCGCCCACTGCCGTGATCTGGGCCTGCGCGCCCGCGCGCTGCCCGTGACGGGCTCCGCCCCGGAGCCGGGCGCGCTGCGCGAGGCGCTCTGCCGGGCCGACCTCGTCGCCTGCTGCACCACCGCCAGGCTGCCGCTGTTCCCCGGCGCCCTGCCCCGCGACGGCGCCACCGTCGTCGCGGTCGGCTCGCACGAGCCCGACGCCCGCGAGCTCGACGACGAGCTCGTCGCCCGCGCCACCGTGGTCGTCGAGGCCCGCTCCTCCGCCCTGGCCGAGGCGGGGGACGTGATGGCGCCGATCCGCCACGGTACGATCACCACTGGTCATCTCGCCGGAAACCTCGCCGAGCTGATCGCCGGCCGGGTCGCCCCGGGTCCCGGGCCTCGCGTCTTCAAGAGCACGGGCATGGCGTGGGAGGACCTGGTGGTGGCGGCAGCCGCGTACGAGGCGTGGGACGTAGCGAAGGGATGAGCGCATGGGCGCGGAGCACCGGCTCGACCTGCCGGCCGTCGGAGAGCGGCAGAGCCTGCGCGAGCAGGTGGCCCACGCGCTGCGCGCGGCGCTGGTCACGGGCGAGATGCGCCCCGGGGTGGTCTACTCCGCGCCCGCGCTGGCGCAGCAGTTCGGCGTCTCGGCCACGCCCGTCCGCGAGGCGATGCTCGACCTGGCCAAGGAGGGCCTCGTCGAGGCCGTGCGCAACAAGGGCTTCCGCGTAGCCGAGCTGTCCGCCCGCGACCTGGACGAGCTGACCGAGCTGCGGCGGCTGATCGAGGTGCCGACCGTGACGCGACTGGCCGGCGGCGCCCCCGCCACGGGGTTCGCCCGGCTCCGGCCGCTGGCCGAGGAGATCGTCGCGGCCGCCGAGCGGGGCGACCTGCTCGCGTACGTGGACGCGGACCTGCGCTTCCACGTGGAGCTGCTGGCCCTGTCGGGCAACTCCCGCCTGGTGTCGATCGTCACGGACCTGCGCACCCGCGCCCGCCTGTACGGGCTGTCGACGCTGCCGGGCGACAAGCTGGCCGGGTCGGCGCGCGAGCACCTGGCCCTGCTCGACGCGCTGGAGGCCGGCGACCGCGACGCGGTGGGGCACATCATGGCCGAGCACATCGGCCACGTCCGCGGCATCTGGGCCGGCCCCGAGCAGACCGGCCAGGAGCCGGCCGGCGCCTAGAACGCCCTGGAACGCCCCAGAGCGTCCGGGAGCGGCCGGGAGGTCGGGCTCAGCGGGAGCGGGTCGCGCCCAGGCTCGCCGCCACGATGCAGGCGATGGCCGCCCACTGCTGCATGTGCAGCACCTCGCCCAGCACCACCAGCCCGATCATCGCCGCCACGGCCGGCTCCAGGCTCATGAGGATGCCGAACACGTGCTTGGGCATCCGGCGCAGCGCCTGCAGCTCCAGCGAGTACGGGATCACCGACGACAGCAGCCCCACCCCGAGCCCGATGAGCACCAGCTCGGGCTGGAGCAGGTCGGCCCCGCCCGTCGCGACGCCCACCGGCGCCACCACCACGGCCGAGACGATCATCGCGAACGACAGCCCCGACGTCCCTGGGAAGCGCCGCCCCGCCGCGGCCGACAGCACGATGTAGGCCGCCCAGCAGACGCCGGCCACCAGGGCGAACCCGATGCCGGCCCAGCTCACGCTCTGCGACTGGCCCCACGGCGCGAGCAGCACGACGCCCAGCCCGGCCAGCCCGACCCACAGCAGGTCCAGCCGCCGCCGCGACGCGGCCACGGCCACGCCGAGCGGGCCGAGGAACTCGATCGCCACCGCGATCCCCATCGGCAGCCGCGACAACGCCTCGTAGAACGACAGGTTCATCAGGCCGAGCGTCGCGCCGAAGCCGAGCCCGACCGCCCAGTGGCGCCAGGACATCCCCCGGAGCTTCGGCCGGGCCACCGCGCCCATGATGATCGCGCCCGCCGTGATCCGCAGGAACACCACCGCACTCGGCGGCAGCGCCGCGAACAGCTCCTTGGCGAACCCCGCGCCGAGCTGCACGGAGAAGATCGCCAGCAGGACGAGCCCCGACGGCGGCATGGAGTCGGCCGCCGAGCGCAGGAGACTTCCCGGCCGCGGTACTCCTGACCTGCGGTCGAAGGGGTCGTCGAGGGCGAAGGCGGTCACGGTACTCCTCGGGGAGCTGGTCAGGCGCCCGGCCGGAACAGGGCGATAGCTGAGGATAGTCGCCGACCTCGATATTTCCCCACTTGGGGTGGTAGGACGAATGTCCGTCACCCGAACACCTCCGGTCCCGCGATGGAGACATGACCGCACCCGCTCCGCCCGTCACCCTGGTGCGGCCGCCGTTCGCGCTGTCCGCGGCGTCCTTCGTCAGCAGCTTCGACCGCTTCGCCGTCGGCCCCATGCTGGTGCTGATCGCCCTGGACCTCCGCGTCACGCTCGCCGCGGCCGTCGCGGCGGCCAGCGGCTACTACCTCGCCTACGGCCTGTCCCAGCCGCTGTGGGGGGTGCTGTCCGACCGGTTCGGGCGCATGCCGGTGATGCGGGCCGCGCTGCTGGGCGCCACCGCGGCGGGCCTGGCCTCCGCGCTGATGCCCTCGCTCGTCCCGCTGGTCACGCTCCGCGTCGTGGCGGGCGCCTGCTTCGGCGCCGTGATCCCCACCTCGCTCACGTACGTCGGCGACACCGTCGCGGCGCCGATCCGCCAGCGCGCCCTGACGGACCTCATGGGCACGGCCGCGCTCGGCACCGCCGTGGCGACCGGCTTCGGCGGCGTGCTGGCCGACCTGGTGAGCTGGCGCGTGGTCTTCGTCACGGCCGCCCTGTGCGCCCTGGCGTGCGCGCTCGGCCTGCGCTCGGTGCCGGAGCCGTCCCGGGGCGCCGTCGGCGGGCTCGGCGCGCACGTGGGCGCGGTGCTGCGGGAGCGGTGGGCGCTGCTGGTGTTCGCGCTGGCGTTCGTGGAGGGGGCCGTCCTGCTGGGGCTGCTGCCGTTCCTGGCCACCGCGCTCCAGCACCACGGGGTCACGGCCGCCGTGGCGGGCCTGGCCACCGCGGTGTACGGGGTGGGGCTGTGGCTGCTGAGCCGGCTGGTCAAGCGGTTGTCGCGGACCTGGCCGGCGCCGCTGCTCATCGCGGTCGGCGGCACGCAGCTCTGCCTCGGGCACGCGCTCGTCGCCGTCCACGTGAACCTGGTGACGGTGATGGCGGCGGCGCTGCTGTTCGGCGGCGGCTGGTCGTTCATGCACTCGTCACTGCAGAACTGGGCGACCAGCGTCGCGCCCCGCGCCAGGGGGACGGCCGTGGCGTTCTTCGCGGCGGCGTTGTTCATCGGCGGGGCGGCCTCGTCCTGGGCGGGCGGGCCGCTCGCCGGTGACGGGTCGTACGGGCTGCTGTTCGGCGTGGCGGCGGCGGTGGCGCTGCCGCTCACGGCCGTCGCCGTCATGGGCCGCCACAGGTACGGCACGCCCCCGCCGGACGCCCCGCGACCGGCGTGACCGTTCGCACCGGCCGCGGGACGTGCGGGCGTCACCGGTGCCAGGCGTCACTCCCAGCGGAACGTGCGCGAGGCCAGCCCGAGGGACAGCACCGCCCACGCGGCCAGCACCCCCAGCGCGCCCAGCGGGAGCGCCCCGCCCGACAGCACCGTCCGCAGCCCCCCGGTGAGCGCCGAGATGGGCAGCACCTCCAGCGCCGGCCGCACCGCCTCCGGCAGCTTCGACAGCGGGAACATCACCCCGCCCGCCCCCAGCAGCACCAGGTAGACGAGGTTGGCCGCGGCCAGCGTCGCCTCGGCCCGCAGCGTGCCGGCCATGAGCAGCGCGAGCCCGCTGAAGGCCGCCGTGCCCAGCACCACGAGCAGCGCCGCCGCCGCGAACGACCCGTGCGGCCGCCAGCCGAGCGCCAGTCCCACCGCCGTGACCACCACGACCTGGAGGAGCTCCACCACGAGCACCGCCGCCGTCTTGGCCAGCATGAGCCCGGCCCGCGACAGCGGGGTCGCGCCGAGCCGCTTCAGCACGCCGTAGCGCCGCTCGAACCCGGTCGCGATCGCCTGCCCGGTGAACGCCGTCGACATGACCGCCAGCGCGAGCACGCCAGGGGCCAGGAACGCCACCCGGCTGCCCCCGCCCACGTCGATGAGCGGCGCCACCGTGAACCCGGCGAGCAGCAGCACCGGGATGACGAGGGTGAGCAGGAGCTGCTCGCCGTTGCGCAGCGTCGCGCGCACCTCCGCGCCCGCCTGGGCGAGCACCATGCGCGGGAACGGCGCCGCCCCCGGCGCGGGCGTGAGGTCCAGCGTGGTCGTGTGCGGCGCCGTCATCGCAGCTCCCTGCCCGTCAGTTCCAGGAAGACGTCCTCCAGCGTGCGGCGCTCGATGCGCAGGTCGTCGGCCGTGACGCCCTCGGCCGCGCACCAGGCGGTCACGGTGGCCAGCAGCTCGGGGCCCACCTGCCCCTCGACGATGTAGTGGCCGGCCGGCGACTCCTTGGCCGCGCTGCCCGACGGCAGGGCGTTGAGCAGCTCCTCCAGCGCCAGCCCGGGGCGGGCGCGGAAGCGGAGCTGCCGCTCGGCGCCGGTCAGCGTGGCCGGGCTGCCCTCGGCCACCACCCGTCCGCCGTCGATGATCACGACGTGGTCGGCCAGCCGCTCGGCCTCGTCCATGTGGTGCGTGGTGAGCACCACCGAGACGCCCGCCGCGCGCAGGTCGGCCACGAGGTCCCAGCAGGCGTGCCGGGCCTGCGGGTCGAGCCCGGCCGTCGGCTCGTCGAGGAACACCAGCTCCGGCCGCCCGACGACCGCCGCGGCCAGCGACAGCCGCTGCTGCTGCCCGCCCGACAGCCGGCGGTACGGGGTGCGGGCGTGGGCGGCCAGGCCCAGCCGTACGAGCAGGGCCTCGACGTCGAGGGGACGGGCGTAGAAGCGGGACACCAGGCGCAGCCACTCGCCGCAGCGCGTCGCGGGCGGCACGCCGCCCGACTGGAGCATGACCCCCACCCGGGGCCGCAGCGCGGGGGCGTCGGGCGGCAGGCCCAGCACCCGCACGGTGCCCCCGTCGGCTGTGCGGAACCCCTCGCAGATCTCCACCGTGGACGTCTTGCCCGCGCCGTTGGGCCCGAGCACGGCCGTCACCGCGCCGCGGCCGGCGCGCAGCGACAGGCCGTCGACCGCGGTCGTGCCGTCGTAGCGCTTGACCAGGCCGATGATCTCGACGGCTGGGGAGTCCATGGCCACGAGTCTAAGGACTGCGGGCAGCGGTCTCGTGCGCAGCCCGGCCGCTGCCGGATCACCCGCCCGATCACCCGTCCCGGCCCCGGCCCGGCTCCTGGCCGGATATGGCCACCTGTTTGCCCGGCGTTTCCCGGCAGGGGCACGGACCGGGTGAAAGCCTGATGGCGGGGGAGAGCCGGGCGGCCGTCGACGGCGACGGCGGCCGGCGAGGACGGCAAGGAGGGTTCCCATGTCAGAGCGCAGCGCCTACGAGCCGGGTGTCCCGTGCTGGGTGGATCTGTCGAGTTCCGACGTCGGCGCGTCGGTGCGCTTCTACGGCGAGGTCTTCGGCTGGCGGGCCGAGATGGCCGACGACCCCGCGGCCGGGGGCTACGGCCAGTTCTTCCACGGTGACAAGCGGGTCGCCGGCGTGGGCCCCCTGTACGGCGAGGGCATGCCGCCCCACTGGAACACCTACGTGGCCGTCGAGGACGCCGACGCGACCGTCGACCGGGTCAAGAACGCCGGCGGGGCCGTCGTGGCCGGGCCGATGCAGGTCATGGAGGAGGGCCGGATGGCGGTCCTGCAGAGCCCCGACGGCGCGTACGCGTCGATCTGGCAGGCGGGCCGCCACCCCGGCGCCGAGCTGGTCAACGAGCCGGTCTCGTTCTGCTGGGCCGAGCTGGTCACCCGCGACCCCGGGGCGGCGGAGCGGTTCTACCGGACGGTGTTCGGCTGGACCCCGCAGCCGCAGCAGATGGACGGCGTCACCTACACCGAGTGGCACTCCGGCGGCCGGAGTGTCGCCGGAATGATCGAGATGAGCCCCATGTACCCGCCGGAGACGCCGTCGCACTGGATGGTCTACTTCGCGGTCGCCGACCTCGACGCGACCATCGCGGCGGCCCGGCGCGGCGGCGCGCAGATCCTCGTGGAGTCCATGGACGCGCCGCCGGGCCGGTTCGGGATGCTCACGGACCCGCAGGGGGCGGCCCTGTCGGTGATCCAGCTCACCGAAAATCAGTAAAAATCAGATAACCGGGAATTAGGAGGACTTTACCGCTGTTGGACTCCCTCGGCCCTCGTGGGCCGCAGCCTGCGAGGGAGAGGGGTACACGCATGTCCGTGGCGCCGGCGGCATCGTCCGCATCAGCGTCGTCCATAACGGGGTCGTCCGTGACTGGGTCGTCCGTAAATGGGGCGTCCGTGAACGGGTCGTCCGTATCAGGGTCGCCGACGGCATCCGAACCGGCGGGGATCGAGGGGGACGACCGTCAGGCGAAGCGGGGCACGGCCCTGCTCCTGTTCGTGCTCGGCGCGCTGTCGGCCATCGGCCCGCTGTCCATCGACATGTACCTGCCCGCGCTGCCCGCCATCACCGGCGAGCTGCTCAGCACGCCCGCCCAGGTCCAGCTCACGCTGACGGCCTGCCTCATCGGCGTCTCCGCCGGCCAGGTGGTCGCCGGCCCCGTGAGCGACGTGCGCGGGCGCAGGATGCCGCTGCTCGTCGGGGTCGCCGGGTTCGCGCTGTCCTCGCTGCTGTGCGCGTTCGCGCCGTCCGTGCCCGTGCTCATCGGGCTGCGGCTGCTGCAGGGCGTGCTCGGCGGCGCGGCCCTGGTGATCGTCCGCGCCGTGGTGCGCGACCTGTACGACGGCGCCGCGATCGCCCGCATCTTCGCCACGCTCATGCTCGTCAGCGGCCTCGCGCCGATCCTCGCGCCCGTGGCCGGCGCCCAGCTGCTGGAGTTCACCTCGTGGCGGGGCGTGTTCGTCGCGCTCAGCGTCGCCGGGGTGGTGCTGCTGCTGGCCGTGGTCTTCGGGGTGCGCGAGACCCTGCCGGCGGGAAGCCGGGAGAGCGGCGGCCTGCGGCACACCCTGCGCACCTTCGGCCGGCTGCTGCGCGACCGCCCGTTCATGGGCTCCGCCCTGACGGCCGGGCTGGGGTTCGCCGCGATGTTCGCCTACATCTCCGGATCGCCGTTCGTGATCCAGGAGGTGTACCACGCCACGCCCTCGCAGTACTCCCTCATCTTCGGGCTCAACGCGCTCGGCCTGACCGTCATGGCGCAGGTCGGCGGGCGGCTCGCGGGCCGGGTGGCGCCGGCGCGGCTGGTCTTCACCGGCCTGGCCGTCGCCGTCGCGGGCGCCGCGCTGCTGCTGGCGGCCGCGGCCACCGGGCTCGGGCTGGCCGGGATCGTGGCGGGGCTGTTCGTCATCATGTGCGGGCAGGGCCTCGTCCTGCCGGGCACCGGCGCGCTCGCCCTGGCCGGGCAGCCGCCGCAGGTCGCGGGCAGCGCCTCCGCCCTGCTCGGGGTGCTGCAGTTCGCGCTGGGCGCGCTGGCGGCCCCGCTGGTGGGTCTCGTGGGGTCCGGCTCGGCGACGCCGATGGCCGCCGTCATGCTGGTGCTGCTCGTTCTCGCGGCCCTCGTCTTCACCGTTCTGCGGGGACGGCCGCGGGGGTCCCTCCAGGCCGCCGAGCAGGGGATTAGGTAAGCCTTACCTGAGTGAGAAATTGCATTGACTCATTCCACGGATCCATTTGTGGGGCGGGAAGGAATTACGGCACACTGATGTTGTGAAAAACGTGTCCACCACGATCGAGCCAGGCAGTGAGCGCAGCACCCGTGCGCGCGTGGCCCGGCTCATCCTGGAGCACGGTCCCATCGCGGCCGCCGCGCTGGGCGAACGGCTCGGGCTGACCCCGGCCGCCGTCCGCCGCCATCTCGACGCGCTGCTGTCCGACGGGATGATAGAGCCTCGCACGGTACGGCCACGCGGCCAGCGCGGGCGAGGGCGACCGGCCAAGCTGTTCGCCATCACCGACGCGGGGCGCAGTGCCTTCGAGCACGCCTATGACGACCTGGCCGGGAGCGCCCTGCGCTTCCTGGCCGAGCGCATGGGGGACGAAGCGGTGACCGACTTCGCCCGCACACAGGTCTCCGGCCTGCTGCGGCGGCTGGAGCCGGTCATGAGCTCGGTGGCCCCGGAGCGGCGCGTCGAGGTGCTGGCGCAGGCGCTCTCCGCGGAGGGCTACGCCGCCTCCTCCACCAAGGCCAAGTCGGGCGGTGACCAGCTCTGCCAGCACCACTGCCCCGTGGCGCACGTGGCGGCGGAGTTCCCGCAGCTCTGCGAGGCCGAGACGGAGGCGTTCGCGCGACTCCTCGGCACCCCCGTGCAGCGCCTGGCCACGATCGCCCATGGCGACGGGGTCTGCACCACGCACGTCAGCCCGCAATCGCTGGGTGATCCCGTACATAGAGACAAGAGCAAGGAGACCGGAAGGTGACTGTCACCGACCGCCCGGAGCTGGAAGGCCTCGGAAATTACAAGTTCGGCTGGGCCGACCCGGATGCCGCCGGGGCGGCGGCCAAGCGCGGCCTGTCCGAGGAAGTCGTGCGCAACATCTCCGGGCTCAAGAACGAGCCGGAGTGGATGCTCGACCTTCGCCTGAAGGGCCTCCGCCTGTTCGACAAGAAGCCGCTGCCCACCTGGGGTTCCGACCTCACCGGCATCGACTTCGACAACATCAAGTACTTCGTCCGCTCGACGGAGAAGCAGGCCGCCTCCTGGGACGAGCTGCCCGCGGACATCAAGAACACCTACGACAAGCTGGGCATCCCCGAGGCGGAGAAGCAGCGCCTCATCGCCGGCGTCGCCGCCCAGTACGAGTCCGAGGTCGTCTACCACAAGATCCGTGAGGACCTCGAGGAGAAGGGTGTCATCTTCGTCGACACCGACACGGGCCTGAAGGAGCACGAGGAGCTCTTCAAGGAGTACTTCGGCTCGGTCATCCCGGTCGGCGACAACAAGTTCGCCGCTCTCAACACCTCCGTGTGGTCCGGTGGCTCGTTCATCTACGTGCCGCCGAACGTCGAGGTCGAGATCCCGCTCCAGGCGTACTTCCGGATCAACACCGAGAACATGGGCCAGTTCGAGCGGACCCTGATCATCGTGGACGAGAACTCCTACGTCCACTACGTCGAGGGCTGCACCGCGCCGATCTACTCGTCCGACTCGCTGCACTCCGCGGTCGTCGAGATCATCGTGAAGAAGAACGCCCGCTGCCGTTACACGACCATCCAGAACTGGTCGAACAACGTCTACAACCTGGTGACCAAGCGCGCCGTCGCCTACGAGGGCGCCACCATGGAGTGGATCGACGGCAACATCGGCTCCAAGGTCACGATGAAGTACCCGGCCGTCTACCTCATGGGCGAGCACGCCAAGGGCGAGACCCTGAGCGTCGCGTTCGCCGGCGAGGGCCAGCACCAGGACGCCGGCTCCAAGATGGTGCACCTGGCGCCGCACACCAGCTCCAGCGTCATCTCCAAGTCGGTGGCGCGCGGCGGCGGCCGCACCTCCTACCGCGGTCTCGTGCAGATCGAGGAGGGCGCCCACGGCAGCGCCAGCACCGTCAAGTGCGACGCGCTGCTCGTCGACCAGATCAGCCGCTCCGACACCTACCCCTACGTCGACGTCCGCGAGGACGACGTGTCGATGGGGCACGAGGCCACGGTCTCCAAGGTCAGCGAGGACCAGCTGTTCTACCTCATGAGCCGCGGGCTCGGCGAGGACGAGGCGATGGCGATGATCGTGCGCGGCTTCGTCGAGCCGATCGCGCGTGAGCTGCCGATGGAGTACGCGCTCGAGCTCAACCGGCTGATCGAGCTGCAGATGGAAGGAGCCGTCGGCTGATGGGCCTGAACGAGAAGCCCCTGTCGACCCTGCACGAGAAGGCGTCGTACGACCTGGGCGACTTCGACGTGCCCACCGGGCGCGAGGAAGCCTGGCGCTTCACCCCGCTGTCGCGCCTCAAGGGCCTGCACAACGGCAAGGCCGAGGCCACCGGACAGGTGGTCGTCCAGGCCTACACCCCGGCCGGCGTGAGCGCCGAGTGGGTCGGCCGCGACGACCCGCGCATCGGCCAGGCGTACGTGCCGGCCGACCGGGTCAGCGCCCAGGCCTACAACGCCTTCGAGAAGGCCCTGGTCATCACGGTGCCGAAGGAGGCCACCCCGCAGGAGCCGATCCGCGTCGAGGTGCGCGGCGGCGGCACCGACGGCGCCTCCTACGGCCACACCGTGGTCAGGGTGGAGCCGCTGGCCGAGGCCGTGGTCGTCATCGAGCACCAGGGCGGCGCGGTCTACGCCGACAACATCGAGTTCGTCGTCGGCGACGGCGCCTCCCTCAAGGTCGTCAGCCTCCAGGACTGGGAGGACGACGCGGTCCACGTGTCGCACCACCACGCCCAGCTGGCCAAGGACGCCACCTTCCGCAGCTTCGCGGTGACCCTCGGCGGCGACCTCGTCCGGCTGTCGCCCAGCGTGTCCTACACCGGCCCGGGCGGCGACGCCGACCTGTCCGGCGTGTACTTCGCCGACGCGGGCCAGCACCTGGAGCACCGCCTCCTGGTCGACCACTCGCAGCCCAACTGCAAGAGCAACGTCGACTACCGCGGCGCCCTGCAGGGCGAGAACGCCCACGCCGTCTGGATCGGCGACGTGATCATCAGGGTCGAGGCCGAGGGCACCGACACCTACGAGCTCAACCGCAACCTCATCCTCACCGACGGCGCCCGCGCCGACTCGGTGCCCAACCTGGAGATCCTCACCGGCGAGGTCGCCGGCGCGGGTCACGCCTCGACGTCGGGCCGCCTCGACGACGAGCACATCTTCTACCTGCAGGCCCGCGGCATCCCCTTCGACGAGGCGCGCCGCCTCGTCATCCGGGGCTTCCTCGGCCAGCTCATCGAGCGCATCCAGATCGACGAGATCCGCGAGCGCGTGATGAGCGCGGTGGAGGCGGAGCTGGCCCGATGAGTTTCGAGAAGGTGTGCAGCGTCACCGACATCCCCGACGGCGGGGTGATCGGCGTCGAGGTGGACGACACCCCGGTCGCGCTCGTCCGCAAGGGCGAGGAGGTCTTCGCCCTGCACGACATCTGCTCCCACGCCGAGGTCAAGCTCAGCGAGGGAGAGGTCTACGACGGCACGCTGGAGTGCTGGCTGCACGGCTCGTGCTTCGACGTCCGGACCGGCAAGCCCACCGGCCCCCCCGCCACCAGGCCCGTGAACACCTACACAGTCAAGATCGACGGCGACGACGTCCTCGTCTCGCTCTCGAAGGAGTCATAAACAATGTCCACCCTTGAGATCCGTGACCTCCAGGTCGCCGTCGACGACAAGGCGATCCTGCGCGGCGTCAACCTCACCGTGAGCTCCGGCGAGACCCACGCCATCATGGGCCCCAACGGCTCCGGCAAGTCCACCCTGGCCTACGCCATCGCCGGCCACCCCAAGTACACGATCACCGGCGGTCAGGTGCTGCTCGACGGCGTCGACCTGCTGGAGCTGTCGGTCGACGAGCGCGCCCGCGCCGGCCTGTTCCTCGCCATGCAGTACCCCGTCGAGGTCCCCGGCGTCTCGGTGTCCAACTTCCTGCGCTCGGCCGTCACCGCGGTGCGCGGCGAGGCGCCCAAGCTGCGCGAGTTCGCCAAGGACCTCAAGGGCGGCATGGACGCCCTGTCCATCGACGCGGCCTTCGCCCAGCGCAACCTCAACGAGGGCTTCTCCGGCGGTGAGAAGAAGCGCCACGAGATCCTCCAGCTCGAGCTGCTCAAGCCCAAGATCGCGGTGCTCGACGAGACCGACTCCGGCCTCGACGTCGACGCGCTGCGCGTGGTGTCGGAGGGCATCAACCGCTTCCGCGCCTCCGGCGAGACGGGCGTGCTGCTCATCACCCACTACACCCGCATCCTGCGCTACGTGAAGCCGGACTTCGTCCACGTCTTCGCGGCCGGCCGGATCGTCGAGGAGGGTGGGCCGGAGCTGGCCGACAAGCTCGAGTCCGAGGGCTACGAGCAGTACACGAAGGCGACTGCATGACTTATCCCACCAGCTTCGACGTGGAGAGGATCAGGAAGGACTTCCCGGTTCTCTCCCGCGAGCTGCCCGGCGGGCGCCCGCTCGTCTACCTCGACTCGGGCAACTCATCGCAGAAGCCCACGCCGGTCGTCGAGACGGTGCGCGAGCACCTGGCGATGCACTACAGCAACGTCGGGCGCGCCATGCACGTGCTCGGCGCCGAGTCGACCGAGGCGTACGAGAGCGCGCGCGACAAGGTGGCCGCGTTCGTCGGCGCGCCCTCACGCGACGAGGTGATCTTCACCAAGAACGCGTCCGAGGCGCTCAACCTGGTCGCCCACGCCTTCGGGCCCCACCTGTGGGCCCCGGGCGGCGAGGGCGCCGGCCAGGACGCCGACCCGCGCTTCGCGCTCGGCCCCGGCGACGAGATCGTCATCTCCGAGATGGAGCACCACTCCAACATCGTGCCGTGGCAGATGCTCGTCCAGCGCACCGGCGCGACGCTCAAGTGGTTCGGCGTCACCGACGAGGGCCGGCTCGACCTGTCGAACCTCGACGAGCTGGTCACCGAGCGGACGAAGATCGTGTCGATCGCCCACCAGTCCAACGTGCTCGGCACCGTCAACCCGGTCGCCGACGTGCTGCGGCGCGCCCGCGAGGTGGGCGCCCTGGTGATGCTCGACGCCTCCCAGTCCGTGCCCCACCACCCCGTGAACGTCGCCGAGCTGGGCGTCGACTTCGTGGCCTTCACCGGTCACAAGATGCTCGGCCCCTCCGGCATCGGCGTGCTGTGGGGACGCGGCGAGCTGCTCGACGTCATGCCCCCGTTCATGGGCGGCGGCGAGATGATCGAGGCGGTCTGGATGGACCACTCGACGTACGCGCCGATTCCGCACAAGTTCGAGGCGGGCACCCCGCCGATCGTCGAGGCCATCGGCCTCGGCGCGGCCGTCGACTACCTCCAGGCCGTCGGCCTGGACGCCATCGAGGCGCACGAGCGCACGCTCACGGCGTACGCGCTGGACGCGCTGCGCGAGGTGCCCACGCTGCGGCTCATCGGGCCCGACTCGCTGGACCGGCGGGGCGCCACCCTGTCCTTCACGCTGGAGGGCATCCACCCGCACGACGTGGGGCAGATCCTCGACGACAGCTTCGGCGTCGCCGTGCGCGTCGGCCACCACTGCGCCCGCCCCCTGCACCTCAGGTTCGGAATACCGGCGACCACGCGGGCGTCGTTCTACCTGTACAACACCACGGGCGAGATCGACGCCCTGGTGCGCGGCCTCCACCACGTCCAGAAAGTGTTCGCATAGCCATGATCGGCGAGTCGATGTACCAGGAGCTGATCCTGGAGCACTACAAGCACCCGCAGGGGCGGGGGCTGCGTGAGCCGTACGACGCCGAGGTCCACCACGTGAACCCGACGTGCGGCGACGAGATCACGCTCCGGGTGAAGCTCGGCGACGCCGGCCGGATCGAGGACGTCTCCTACGACGGCCAGGGCTGCTCCATCAGCCAGGCTGCCGCGTCGGTCCTGCACGAGCTGACCGCCGGCTCCACGGTGGAGGAGACCCTGTCGGTCGTCGACGAGTTCACCCGGCTCATGCAGGGCAGGGGCCAGGTGGAGGCCGACGAGGACGTCCTCGGCGACGCTGTGGCGTTCTCCGGGGTCGCGAAGTTCCCGGCCAGGGTCAAGTGCGCGCTGCTGTCGTGGATGGCCTACAAGGACGCTGTAGTGAGGAGTGCCAGCAGATGAGCAAGCCGGTGGAGACGCCCACCACGTTCGACGGTGAGGCCACCGTCGAGGAGGTCATGGAGGCGCTCAAGGACGTCGTCGACCCCGAGCTCGGCATCAACGTCGTCGACCTGGGCCTGATCTACGGCCTCAACCTCGACCCCGCCGAGGACGGCCGCCCCGTGGCCACCATCGACATGACGCTCACGAGTGCGGCCTGCCCGCTCACGGACGTTATCGAGGATCAGGCGCACTCCGCGCTCGATGGTATGGTCTCCGATGTGAAGATCAACTGGGTGTGGCTCCCGCCGTGGGGCCCCGACAAGATCACTGACGAGGGCCGTGAGCAGCTGCGTATGCTAGGCTTCAACGTCTGATCTCCTGACCTTCAGCATCAGTCAGCAGTATCAGCTTCCAGCACCACGTTCTGAGCAGTTCCAGCAGTACGTTCTGAGCAGTACGGCCGGCACCCCGGTGCCGGCCGCGTCCGTGCCACGGTCCGAGAGTCGGACCGGCCGGGGAATACCCGAGGTCTTCCCCGCGTTGGCACCACGTGCACCTAACGCACCATCGCGTGCGTTCGCCGCCTGCGGCCGGCAAGCGGGTGCGCGTAGACGGCCCTGATGCGTGCCGGTGAGATCACCGGCCGGGCCTGTCCCCACCCCAGCGGGTGCCGATCACCCGCGCCTGGCAATGAGTGCGGCACGGCGCCGCACGTCCTGGCTCGTCCTTTCGCAGAAGTGACGCGCCACTTCGACTGAAAGGCACGACGTTCGTGACCATGCTTGACGCTGTCCTGCCCGAGCTCGCCCCCGAGCAGGGCCTGCCCGAGCTCGCCCCCGAGCAGGGCATCTCCGAGTTCGAGCTGCTGGGTCTTCCCAAGCCGCTCGTGACCGGCCTGGCCCGCCAGGGCATCGACAGCCCCTTCCCCATCCAGACCGCGACCATCCCCGACGTCCTCACCGGCGCCGACGTCCTCGGCCGCGGCCAGACCGGCTCCGGCAAGACGCTCGCCTTCGGCCTGCCCACCATGGCCCGCCTGGCCGGCGTCCGGCCCGCGCCGGGCCGTCCCCGCGCGATGATCCTCGTCCCCACCCGCGAGCTGGCCCTTCAGGTCCACGACGCGCTGGAGCCGCTCGGCCGCGGCCTCGGCCTGCGGATGAAGGTCATCGTCGGCGGCATGTCCATGGGCAAGCAGATCGAGGCGCTGCGGCGCGGCGTCGACATCGTCATCGCCACGCCCGGCCGGCTCGGCGACCTCATCCGCCAGGGCGAGTGCTCGCTGTCCGACATCGAGGTGAGCGTCCTCGACGAGGCCGACCACATGTGTGACCTCGGCTTCTTCCCCGTCGTCACCGAGCTGCTCGCGCAGACCCCGGCCGGCGGGCAGCGGCTGCTGTTCTCCGCCACGCTCGACGGCGACGTCGACAAGCTTGTGCGGCGCTTCCTCAAGGACCCGATCACGCACTCCGTGGCTCCCGCGACCTCCCCGGTCGACACCATGGAGCACCACGTGATGCAGGTCACGCGTGACGACAAGTTCGACGTCACGGCCGAGATCGCCAACCGCGAGGGCCGCACGATCATCTTCGTCCGCACCCAGCACGGCGTGGACCGGCTGTGCAAGCAGCTGGCCCGGGTCGGCGTCAAGTCGGGCGGCCTGCACGGCGGCAAGCGCCAGAACCAGCGCACCCGCATCCTGGCCGAGTTCCGCGAGGGCTCCGTCAACGTGCTCGTCTGCACCGACGTCGCGGCCCGCGGCATCCACGTCGACAACATCAGCCTCGTGCTGCACGTCGACCCGCCGCAGGACCACAAGAGCTACCTCCACCGCGGCGGCCGCACGGCCCGCGCGGGCGAGAAGGGCACCGTCGTCACGCTGGTGCTGCCCAACGAGCGCCGCTCCACCGACCAGCTCACCCGCCGGGCCGGCATCCAGCCGTTCCGCCTCAAGGCCACCCCCGGACACCCGCGGGTCGCCGAGGTGACGGGCGCCCGCATGCCCGCCGCCCTCTACACCCGGCGCGAGCGCTTCCAGGGCTACCGCGACGCGCTGGAGGCGGCGGGGCTGCCGTTCGACCGGGCGCTCGTCGAG
>NZ_JBEXDT010000136.1:0-16466 GCF_040605905.1 Nonomuraea sp. NPDC005501
CGCGGCGGGCGGCGGCCGTGCGCTCGCTGGAGGCGCTGCAGCCGGGCGACGTGATCCGGGTGCCCGGCGGGCGCCGGGCGGGCCTGGCGATCGTCCTCGACCCCGGCCGCAACCCCCGGGGCACCGGCCCGAGCCCGCTGGTGCTGACCATCGGCAAGCAGGTCAAGAAGCTCGACCCGGCCGACTTCCCGGTTCCGGTCGAGCCGATCGAGAAGCTGCGCATCCCGAAGAACTTCAACGCCCGCGCCCCCAAGGAGCGCGCCAACCTCGTCTCCACGCTGCTCGCCAAGATCGGCGACCGTGACCTCGGCAAGCCGGCGAGGGCGCGCGACCACGCGGTGGAGGACGAGGAGATCAACGAGCTGCGCCGGCGCATCCGGCAGCACCCGTGCCACGGCTGCGACGAGCGCGAGGACCACGCCCGCTGGGCCGAGCGCTACTACAAGCTGCTGCGCGAGACCGAGGGGCTGCGGCGGCGCGTCGAGGGCCGCTCCCACGTCATCTCGCGCACGTTCGACCGCATCTGCGCGGTGCTGGAGCAGCTCGGCTACCTGGAGGACGAGACCGTCACCGACGAGGGCCGCCGCCTCGGCCGCCTCTACACCGAGCTGGACCTGCTGACGGCCGAGTGCCTGCGCAGCGGGCTGTGGGAGAAGCTGGAGCCGGCGGAGCTGGCGGCGTGCGTGTCGGCGCTGGTGTTCGAGTCGCGGCAGGCCGACGACGCCCGCCGTCCCAAGATCCCGGCGGGGCGGGCCCAGGACGCGCTGACGGCGATGGTGCGGCTGTGGGCGGAGCTGGAGGGCATCGAGTCCGACCACGGCCTCGACACGATCCGCGAGCCCGACCTGGGATTCGCGTGGGCGGCGTTCCGGTGGACCAAGGGGCACACCCTGGACGCGGTCCTCATGGACGGCATCAACGGCAACGAGCTCGCGGCCGGCGACTTCGTCCGGTGGATCAAGCAGCTGATGGACCTGCTCGGCCAGCTCGGCAACGCCGCGCCGCCGGACAGCAAGATCAAGCAGACGGCGTCCAAGGCGATCGACGGCATGCGGCGCGGCGTGGTGGCCTACTCCTCCCTCAGCTAGCGGGGCCGCGCTCGGCCGGGCGGGACGGACTGACCGCCCGGTCAAGGTGTTGTCATCGGCGGTCTACGCATCGTCACCACCGCGCCAGTTTCCTGCCCGAACCTGGCGGACATCCCCATGTCGGAAAGCCCGTCACGCTTCGGACGCACCGCGCTGAGGCCCGCCCCCGGCACGGAACCCCGGCGTCCGCCGGACCACCGGAGGTTGGCATGTTCGCCCTCGTCGCAGCCCTGTTCTTCCTGCTCGCTCTGATCTTCGCCCTCGCCGGCCTGTCCGTGGGCGGCGTGCTGACGGTCACCACGCTCGGGCTCGCCGGGCTCCTCGCCGTCGCCCTGCACCTGATGGGGGTGGGGGCGGGCTGGAACGTCCTCAAGAAGTGACCCGCGCCTCCGTGGCCGCGCCCGTCCACCCGGGCGCGGCCACGGCCGTGCCCGGGGCCGAGCGCAGGCTCATGCCAGGGTGAGCCTGCGGCCAGGGGTGAGCTTCAGGCCGGGGCTCAGCTTCAGGCCGGGGCTCAGCTTCAGGCCGGGGCTCAGCTTCAGGTCGGGGCTCAGCTTCAGGCCGGGGCTCAGCTTCAGGTCGGGGCTTCAGGCCAAGGTGATCCTCATGCCAGGGTGAAGCGGACCTCGCGGGTGGCGGGGTCGGCCTGGACGAGGCGGACCGTGACGTTCTCGCCGAGGGGCAGGGCGCCGTCGCAGCGGGCGACCACCGCCGGCTCCACGAGCTGGACCTGCCCGCCCCGGCCGTCCGCCGTCACGTCGATCACCGCGGCCTCGAACGCCTCGCCGATGCTGTCGCGCAGCAGGAACGCCTCCACCAGGTCCACGCAGGCCCGCTCCACCCCGCCGCTGCGCCGGCTCGACGCCGACATGATCGGCGGCAGCTCCGGCAGGGCCTGCGCGACGTCCTCGGGCACCGGCTCGCCCGCCGCGACCGCCAGGCACACCTCGGTGGCGTACCGGTCGACCAGGCGCCGCAGCGGCGCCGTCACGTGCGCGTACGGCGCTCCGACCGCCGCGTGGTCGGCCATCGGGGGAGGGGCGCCGTCGAAGGCGACGTAGCCGGAGCCGCGCAGCAGCACCCGCGACTCGTGCAGGAACGCCGCCTGCTGCGGGCTCTTGGGGTCCAGGCCGTGCACGACCTCCCCGTACGTGGCGTCCTCGGCCCAGCCGACGCCCAGCGCCGCCGCCATCCGGCGCACCTTGGCGAGGTCGCCGGGCTGGGGCGGCGGCAGGACGCGCAGCACGCCGATCTCCGCGTCGAGCATCATGGCGGCCGCGGCCATGCCGGTGAGCAGGGAGATCTGGGCGTTCCACGCCTCGGCGGGCAGAGGCACGCGGTATTCGAGCCGGTAGCCGCCGTCGGCGGCCACCACCTCCTGCTCGGGAGTGGGCAGGGTGACGCCGCCGCGTTCGCGCTCCAGCTCCAGCCGCAGCGGGCCGATCTCGGCCAGCAGGCCGAGGGTGCCGTCGGCCGTGCCGGTCTCCACTGCGGCCTGGACGTAGGCGTAGTCGAGCCGCTCGCGGCTGCGCACCAGGGCCCGCCGCACGTCGGCGCCCAGCGTGCGGCCGTCGGCGTCGAGGTCGATCCGCCACACCGCCGCCGGGCGGGTGGCGCCGGGCAGCAGGCTGGCCGCGCCCTCCGACAGGACCGGCGGATGGAGCGGGACCCTGCCGGTGGGCAGGTAGACGGTCTCGCCGCGGACGCGGGCCTCGGTGTCGACGGCCCCGCCGGGCCGGACGAACGAGCCGACGTCGGCGATCGCGTACCACACCCGGTAGCCGCCGGCCAGCCGCTCCAGGTGGACGGCCTGGTCGAGGTCCATGGCGCCGGGCGGGTCGATGGTGACGAACGGCAGCTCGGTCAGGTCCTCGCCGGAGACCCGGGGCGCCTCGGCCACCCAGTCGGCCTCGTCGAGCACCGCCCTGGGGAACCCGTCGGGCAGCTCGGCCTCGCGCCTGATGCGTCCGAATCCGTCCTCCAGGCGGGCGGGGACGTCGCCTGGGACCTGAATGCTCGTCTTCGACACGCCGATCAACCTACCGCGCGCCCCACGTGCCGTCGGCCTCCGGCCCCGTGTGATGTCAAATCTTCTGTACATGACGTCAAAGATTAGCTACATTCGAGATGTCAAAGATTCTGTACATCACAGGGGGCATGTCATGACGCACGAGGAGAAACGCGCGTGGATCCGCCTGGTCGTCTCCGTGGTGGCGTACACGGCGTACGTGGTCACCGTCACGGGCCGTGCCGGAGGGCGCCCGCTGGCCGAGGTGCCCTACGCCGCCGCGCTGCTGTGGTCGGTCGGCGGGGCCATCGCGGCCTCGATCGCGGCCGAGATCGTCATGGCGGTCGTGACGCCGGGGGCGTCGCGGGCCAGCGACGTGCGCGACAGGGAGATCGGGCGGCTCGGCGAGCACACCGGCCAGTCGTTCGTCGTCATCGGCGCCGTCGCCGCGATGCTGATGGCGATGGCCGGCTGGGAGCGGTTCTGGATCGCCAACGCGGTCTACCTGTGCTTCGCGCTGTCGTCCGTCCTCGGCGGCCTCACGAAGATCGTCGTGTACCGCAGGAGCATGCCGCAGTGGTGAAGCCCACCCATGTGACGAACAGCATCCGCGCCCTGCGCTTCGCGCACGGCGAGATGACCCAGGCGGAGCTCGCCGAGCGCATCGGCGTCACCCGGCAGACCGTCATCGCCATCGAGCAGGGCAGGTACTCGCCGTCCCTGGAGATGGCCTTCCGGATCGCCCGGGTGTTCGGCGTCCCGCTCGACGAGGTGTTCCAGTATCCCGGCCCACCCGAGGAGACGTCATGAAGGCGATCGTCCAGGACGTGTACGGCCCGGCGGAGGTGCTCCGGTTACGGGACGTCGAGCAGCCGCGGATCGGCGGCGACGAGGTGCTCGTGCGGGTGCGCGCCGCCGGCGTGGACCCGGGCGTGTGGATCGTCATGACCGGCCGGCCGCCGGCCGTGCGGCTCATGGGGTTCGGTCTGCGCCGGCCCAGGGTGCCCGTGCGCGGCCGGGACCTCGCCGGGGTGGTGGAGGCCGTCGGCGCCCGCGTGACCCGCTTCCGGCCCGGCGACGAGGTGCACGGCACCTGCGAGAGCGGCTCGTACGCCGAGTACGCGGCGGCGCCCGAGCGGCTGCTGGCGCGCAAGCCGGCGGGGCTGTCGTTCGAGGAGGCCGCGGTGGTGCCCGTGTCGGGGACGACCGCGTTCCAGGCCGTCCGTGACACCGGCCGCGTGCGGCCCGGACAGCGCGTGATGGTCACCGGCGCGGGAGGCGGCATCGGCACGTTCGCCGTGCAGATCGCCAAGGCGCTCGGCGCGACGGTCACCGCCGTGTGCGGCCCCGGCAAGGCCGATCTCGTCCGTTCGCTGGGGGCGGACGACGTCATCGACTACACCCGCGACGAGGTCGACCGCGACGGGCCCCGGCACGACGTGATCATCGACGTCGCGGGATGCAGGCCGCTGTCGCTGCTGCGGCGCGCGCTGACGCCACGCGGCACGCTGGTGCTCGCCGGCGGCGGGCACGACGCGCCCGGCCCGCTCGGCGGGTACACGCGCGCGCTCCTGTGGAGACCGCTGGTGCAGATCACCACGAAACAGCGGCTGCGCGGCCACACCGCCAGGGAGGGCGCCGAGGACCTCGCGCGGCTGGACCGGCTCATCGAGTCGGGCGCGGTCAGGCCGGTGGTCGGCCGCGCCTACCCTCTCGCCGAGACGCCCGAGGCGATCCGCCACCTCGCGGAGGGCCACCCCACAGGCAAGATCGTCGTCACCGTGTGAGGCCGTCCCCCCGCGGCGTCTCAGCCGTCCGAAGCCGCTCAGCCCGTCACTGTCTGTCGGCCCGTCAGTGCCCCTCGGCCCGTCAGTGCCTCTCGGCCGGGTAAGGGGTGACTCAGCCGGGCAGGGCGTCGAGGAGGCGGTTCAGCGGGCTGTCCAGGCCGTAACGGTCCGCCAGGCGTACGAGGGCCTCGGGGTCGCGCGGCTTGGCCGGGAGCGTGAGATCGGCCTCGGGCAGCGGCGCGTCCGGGGCGACCTCGACCACGGCCGGGGCGACGCGCAGGTAGTCGCGGGCGGCGGCCAGCCGGGTGCGGCTGCCCGCGGGGAAGCCGTCGGTGACGCCCGCGTCGAGCGCCGCGAGCAACGCCTCCAGCGAGCCGAAGCGCGTGACGAGCGAGGCAGCCGTCTTCTCGCCGACGCCGGCCACGCCCGGCAGGCCGTCGCTGGGGTCACCGCGCAGGGTCGCGAAGTCGGCGTAGGCGCGGCCCGGGATGCCGTACTTGCCGGCCACGAACTCCTCGTCCACGATCTGCAGGTTGCGGATGCCGCGGGCGGTGTAGAGGACCCGCACCGGGCGGGAGTCGTCGACGAGCTGGAACAGGTCGCGGTCGCCGGTCACGATGTCGACCGGCCCGTCCTCCCGGTGGGTGAGCGTGCCGATGACGTCGTCCGCCTCGTAGCCGGGGCACTCCAGCCGGGCGATGCCGACCGCGTCCAGCACCTGCTCGATGACCGGGATCTGCGGCACCAGCGTGTCGGGGACCTCTTCCTCGTCCCCCTGGGCCACGCGGTGCGCCTTGTACGTCGGGATCGCCTCGACGCGGAACGCGGGACGCCAGTCGGCGTCCATGGTGGCCGCCATCCGGGTGGGGGAGTGGGTCCGGACCAGCGTGGCGATCATGTCGATGAGGCCGCGCACCGCGTTGACGGGCATGCCGTCGGGCGCGGTGACCGAGTCCGGCACGCCGTAGAAGGCGCGGAAGTACAGCGACGGAGTGTCCAGCAGCATCAGCACCCCCCCATGGTGGCACCCGGGTGCGACAAGTCCCGCCCCCGGGACCGGGACGCGCCGCCCCGCTCGACCGTCGGCTCAGCCCTGTTCAGGGGTTCACCGCGGACCGCCGCCCCGCTCCTGGCCTTCGCCGCGGTCCACGCCCTCATGCCGCCAGAACCTGCCGGATCAGTCGGCGGCGCTGCGGTGGGTGCGGCCGACATCGCCACGTTCGGCGGCGATCCGGCGCACCGGTCGCCGCGCCACCGGCCTGATCTCCGATCGCATCACCGTCGCCGACGATCCGGCCGCCGCGGAGCGCACTGCTGGGACCACATCAGGTGGCGGCGGAGCGAAGCCCTTCCCGGAAGGCGGGTCAGGAGGGGACCGTCACCGGTGTGGGTGCCTTCGCGGGTTGGGTGACGGCCAGCCTGCGGGCCAGACGGAGCCGGTAGGCGTCCAGCACCACGGCGACCAGGATCACCAGCCCGGTGATGATCTGCCGTTCGAAGTCGGAGACGCCCATGAGCAGCAGTCCGTTGGTGAGCACGCCGAGCAGACATGCCCCGAGGAACGTGCCGGCCATCGAGCCGCGCCCGCCCATCAGACTGGCTCCGCCGATGACCACGGCGGCGATGGCGTTGAGCTCGTAGCCCTGGCCGAGGATCGGGCTGGCGATGTTGAGCCTGGCCATGTACAGGATGGCCGCGATGCCCACGGTCAGTCCGGCGATCATGAAGGCGGCGATCTTGATGCGGGAGGTCTTGTGGCCGGACAGGCGGACGGCTTCCTCGTTGTTGCCGGTGGCGTAGATCAGCCGCCCGAAGACCGTGCGCGACAGCACGAACCAGCCGACTCCGGCCAGCAGCAGCGCGACCCAGAACACCGCGGGGATGCCCAGCAGCGTGATGGCGCCGAAGTCGTTGAGCGCGGCGGGCAGGTTGTAGATGGTGGCCGCGTCGGTGTACCGCTCCGCGGCGCCGCGGGCGATGTTGAGCATGGCCAGGGTGACGATGAACGACGGCACCCGCCACTGTTCTGACACGAACCCGTTGATCCAGCCGACCGCGGCGCCGACGAGCACGCTCACCAGAATCGCGCCGAGCAGCGTCAAGGCCGAGCCGGATCCGGCCATCATGGTGCCCGACACGACCGCGCACAGCGCCATCGCCGAGCCGACCGACAGGTCGATGCCGCCGACCAGGATCACGAACGTCATGCCCACGGCGAGCACGGTGTTCAGGGTGATCTGGGTCATGATGTTGCGCAGGTTCTGCTCGGTCGCGAAGCTCGGTGCCGCGATGACGAAGAAGCCCGCGAGCAGCACCAGGGCGACACCGATGCCGGCCTCGCCGAGCACGAGCCTTTTGATCATTGTGTTTCACCGTTCTTGAGGTAGCCCGAGTAGGCGAGCGTGAGGATGTGCTCGGCGTCGTAGTCCGCCCTGGTGACCTCTCCGGCGATCCTGCCGCGGGAGAAGACCAGGATGCGGTCGCAGATGCCCATCAGCTCCGGCAGGTCCGAGGAGACGACGAGCAGGGCCTTGCCTTCCGCGGCCAGGCCGAGCAGCAGCTCGTGGATCTCGTACTTGGCGCCGACGTCGATGCCGCGGGTGGGCTCGTCCACGATCAGGATGTCGGATCCGGCGTTGAGCCACTTGGCCAGCACGACCTTCTGCTGGTTGCCGCCCGACAAAGTGCGTACGTGCTGGCCGACGCCCGCGGAGCGCAGGTGCAGACGTTGCCCGAGGTTCTCGGCGAGGGAGCGTTCCCGGCCGAAGCGCACCAGGAATCCGCGCAGCTTGGCGAGGGTGACGTTGGCGCTGATCGGCAGGTCGAGGACCAGGCCCTGCGATTTGCGGTCCTCGGTGAGCAGGCTGATGCCGTGCCGCACCGCGTCCTTGGGGTGCCTGATGTGCACCTTCTTGCCGTAAAGCTCGATATTTCCGGATATTGCTGGGTCGGCGCCGAAGATCGCGCGCATCGCCTCGGTACGGCCGGAGCCGACCAGCCCGGCGAGACCCACGACCTCGCCGCGGCGTACCGAGAAGGAGAGCGGCCCCTCGAAGCCCATGACCTTGAGGTCGCGCACCTCGATCGCCACCTCGCCCGGGGCGGTCGGCGGCTTGACCGGGTACTCCTGCGCCAGCTCACGTCCCACCATCAGCCTGACCAGGTCGGGCGCGGTCACCCCGGCCATCTCGCGGGTCTCGATGCTGCGCCCGTTGCGCAGCACGGTGACCCGGTCGGCCAGCTCCAGCACCTCCTGCAGGTGGTGGGAGATGTACACGATGGCCACGCCGCGCTCGCGCAGCGCCCGCAGGATGCCGAACAGGCGTCCGGCCTCGCGCGAGGTGAGCGTGGCGGTCGGCTCGTCCATGATGAGCAGCTTGCAGTCGGTGGAGATCGCCTTGGCGATCTCCACGAGCTGCATCTGCGCGATGCCGAGCCGCTCGACCGGTGTGTCCGGCGCGACGTCAAGGCCGACCTCGGCCAGCAGCCGCGCGGCGTCCGCGCGCAGCCGCTTCCTGTCGACGACGCCCGCCGTGCGCGGCAGCTCACGCAGGAACAGGTTCTCCGCGACAGTGAGGTACGGCAGCAGCGCCAACTCCTGGTGGACCACCGAGATCCCGGCGGCCAGACCGTCGGCTGCGCCGGCGGGGGTGTACGGCGCGCCGTCGAAGGTCATCGTGCCGCCGTCCGGCGCGTGGATCCCGGCCAGGGCCTTGACCAGCGTGGACTTGCCCGCGCCGTTCTCCCCCACGAGGGCGTGGATCTCGCCCGCGCGGATGTCGAGATCGACCCCGTCGAGCGCCACCACACCGGGGAAGCGCTTGACGAGACCGCTGACCGTCATCATCCGACGTTGTCCTTGGTGATGAGCTTGATCTCGCTCTTCTGCCAGCCGCTGAAGTTCTCGCCGGCGATCATCTTCATGGCGTAGTCGATGCCGTTGGCGGCCTGCTGCGCGCCGTACTGGTCGAGGGTCGCCACGACGGTGCCGTCCTTGACGTACTGGGCGATGGCCGGGATGTTGTCGAACGAGGCGACCTTGATCTGGCCCTTCTTGCCCTGCTCCTCGATCGCCTTCAGGGCGCCGAGCGCCATGTTGTCGTTGCCGGCGAGCACGCCCTTGATGTTCGGGTGGGCGGTGAGCATGTTGCTGAAGACGGTGTGCGCCTCGTTGGTCTCCCAGTGCGCGGTCTTGGAGTCGACGAGCTTCAGCCCGCCCTCCTTGATCGCGTCCTCGAAGCCGGCCTTGCGCTGGGCGGCGTTGGCCGCGCCGGGGTTGCCTTCCAGGATGACGACCTCGGCGTCCTTGCCGACGGCCTTGACCAGCTCCATGCCGGACTGCTTGGCGCCCTCCCGGTTGTCGGGCCCGACGAAGGGAATCTTGTCGCCGATGCCGGCGGCCTTCAACGCGCCCTCTTCGAGCTGGACGTCGATGTTGACGACCTTCACACCTGCGTCGACGGCCCGCTTGAGCGGCGCGATCAGCGCGCGGGAGTCGGCAGGGGCGATCACGACAGCCTTGGCCTGCTGGGTGACGCACTTCTCGACGGCGGCGACCTGGTTGTCGATGTCGGTCTCGTTCTGGATGCCGACGACGCTGAGCGTGAGGTCGCCGCGCTTGGCCGCGTGCTCTTCCGCGCCTTTCTGCATCTGCTGGAAGAATTCGTTGGCCAGCGACTTCATCACCAGGCAGACGCCCGGCTTCTCGCCCGGCTTGGGGGCGGCCGCCGGCTCGGCGGCGGTGCCGCCCTCCTTGCCGCAGGCGGTCAGCGCGAGGGCCAGACCGGCCACGGCGACGATCTTCTTGTTCATCTGGTATCTCCTTCAGAAGGGAACGCCCGCTTGGAGGACGACGTTCGCGTACGGCGTCGCCTCACCGGTTCGCACGACCGCGCGGGCCCGGCCGGTGAGCTCCTTGAGCCGGGTGTGAGGGATGCGTTCTGTACGTGTCAGCAGGCCGTCGAGGAAGCCGCGCGGCGACTCCTCGGCCAGGTAGGCGGTCTCGACGACGAGCTCGCCGAGCACCGCTTCGAGTACGGGCAGGAGGGCGGGTTCGCCCCTGCGCCAGACGAGGTCGACCGTCTCGACGCCGGGCGGGACGGGGAGGCCGGGGTCGGCCACCACGATGAGGTCGGTGTGTCCCGCCGCGGACAGGATGTGCAGCAGGCGGGGATGCCAGAGGCCCTCATGACGCATGGGCGAGCAGCCTTTCCACCTCGCCGGCGGTGGGCATGGCGGTCTGGGCGCCATGGGCGGTGGTGGCCAGCGCGCCGGCCGCGCAGGCCCGCCGTACCGCCTGGGCGAGAGGCAGACCGCCCGCGTGGGCGAGCGCGAGCTGCGCGCAGAACGTGTCGCCCGCGCCGACCGCGTCGACCACGGACACCTGGAAGGACGGCATCTGGCAGGCGCCGTAGGCGTCCTGGCCGCGCGCGCCGCGCCGGCCCAGCGTCACCACCGCGGCACGTGGCCCGAGCGCGAGCAGTTCGGCGGGATCGGTGCCGCCGCACAGGGCGGCGGCCTCGCTCTCGTTGACGATCAGCAGGTCCACCTGGGCGAGCAGCTCGTCCAGGCCCTGCGTGTACGGCGCGGCGTTGAGGATCACCGGCACGCCGTGCGCCCTGGCCTGCCGGGCGGCGGCGAGACAGGCGGCGACCGGGATCTCCAACTGCAGCAGGAGCGCGTCGGCGCCGACGAGGTCCAGGTCGAGCTCGGTGAGGTGGAAGAGCCCGTTGGCGCCCCTGGAGACAGTGATCATGTTCTCGCCGCCGTCCTCGACGACGATCATCGCCAGCCCGGTGCCGGCGGGCACCTGCCGTACGCCTGAGACGTCCACGCCCTCGCCCGCCACGGCGGCGAGCAGGTCATGACCCAGCGCGTCGTCGCCGACCTGGCCCACCAGGCGCACCCGCGCGCCCAGCCGGGCGGCGGCCACCGCCTGGTTGGCGCCCTTGCCCCCGGCGGCTCGCACCAGGGCGGCGCCCGCGACCGTCTCGCCCCTGCCCGGCAGACGCGTCACGGGGACAGTGAGATCCATGTTGAGGCTGCCGACGACGACCAGCTCAAGCTCACGCATCGTCCACCCCGCCCGCGGGGTCGGGGCAGCCGCAGGAGCCGCGCCTGATCAGCGTGGCGGACAGGACCACGCGCTCGTCACCCGGTGAGTCGCCGATCCGTGCCGCCAGCAGCTCCACCGCGCGCCTGCCCAGCTCCTCGATCGGCTGGCGCATGGTGGTGAGCGCGGGCACGGTGTAGGACGAGGCGGCGATGCCGTCGATCGAGCACAGCGCGACGTCGCCGGGCACGCTCAGCCCCAGCTCGGCCGCGGCGCGCATGACGCCGATCGCCTGCTCGTCGCTGGTCACGAAGAGCGCGGTGGGCCGGTCCTCCTGCGACAGGAGCCGGCGGCCGCTGAGGTAACCCTGCCTGCGCCCGTACGGGCCGTGGGCCAGCGGCATCGAGGCCGGGTCGATACCTGCTTCGGTCAGCGCCCGCGCCCAGCCGGCGACACGGTCGACGGTCGGGTGGATGTCCTTCGGCCCCGCCACGCAGCCGATGCGCCGCTGGCCGTGCTCCAGCAGGTGGCCGGTCGCCTCGTGCCCGCCGCCCTCGTTGTCGAGAAGGAGGTGGCTGGCCGGGGTGTCGTCGAGCTCGCGGTCGAGCACGATGCACGGCACCCCGGACGCGGCCAGCTGGGACCGCCAGGCGCGCGGGCCGTGGGCGGGAATCAGTATCAACCCGTCCACCTGGCGGTCGATCAGGGTCCGCACGTAGGCGGCCTCGCGATCGTCGTCGTCCATCGCGTTGCCGAGCAGCAGCGTCAGGCCATGCTGGAACGCGACCTCCTCGATCTCGCGGGCCAGCTCGGCGAAGAAGGGGTTGGCGTTGTCAGGGACGACGAGCCCGATCGTGTGCGTGCGGTTGGTGCGCAGCGAGCGGGCCACGGCGTTCGGCCGGTAGCCGAGCTCGTCGATCGCGCGCAGCACCCGTTCCCGGGTGTGCGGGGCGACGTTCCTCGGCCCGTTGTTGAGCACGTAACTGACCACGGCCTCGGAGGTGCCGGCCAGCCGTGCCACATCGCGGCGTGTGACCACTCGTAAGTCCCATCTACTCGTGTTGCTGCAGTATTCGGCCAGGATTCCGCAACAAGCAACACGTGTAGATGTGACGTTATGAAGGCGTTATCGCCAGATTTCAGGACAGTCACGAATGGCGCTCCGGGCTTGTGCGCCGCCCCGCCGATGCCGCACATTGCCGTCGCCCCTCAGGGTCATCGGTCGCGGTGGTCGGAAGGCCCCCTCCAGCCCGTACCGCTCGGCACCCAGGAAACCTGGCATCATCCGTGATCAGCCTCAAGGGGCGAAGCAACGGGCCGGCCCCGCGCCTGACCGACGAGCGGAGGCGCCGCCTGACCGCAGCGCGAGGTCAGAGTGCAGGGCGGTTCTGGATGCCGACGGCGAGCAGGCAGGCGTCGTCCTCGGGGTTCGGCCCGCCGATCTCGTCCAGCAGCCGGTCCAGCGCGGCGTCCAGGCCACTGTGCAGGTCGTCGCCCCGCAGGCGGGAGGCGGCCGCCAGGACCAGCGCCAGGCCCTCGTCGATGCCGCGGTTGCGCCGCTCGACCAGCCCGTCGGTGAACATCAGCAGCAGGTCGCCCTCCCGCAGCTCGATGCTCGCCAGATGGTACGACTGGTCGCAGGCGGCCCCGAGCAGCACGCCCCTGGCCTGTTCGAGCCGGCGGGCGGTGCCGTCGCGCACCAGGATGGGCTCCAGGTTGCCGGCCCGCGCCCAGCTGAACACCCGCGCCGAGGCGTCCAGATGGCCGATGACGGCCGTGGCGGTGGTGCCCTCCAGGCGGTGGATCACCAGGTCGTTCAGCAGGGCCAGCAGGCCGTTCGCGGGCTCGCCGGTCATCGTCAGCCCGACCAGCGCGTGGCGGAGCTGCGCCATGTGGGCGATCGCGGGCAGGCCGTGCCCCGACACGTCGCCGATCGCCAGCAGCACCCGCCCGTCGGGCAGCGGCGCCGCCTCGAACCAGTCGCCGCCGAGGCTCGCCGTCTTCTCCGCCGGCACGTACCGCACGGCGATGCGGGTGGGCGGCAGGTCCAGGCAGCCGACCGGGTCGGGCAGGATCGCCTCGCGCAGCGCCAGCATCACGTGCCGCTCCTCGGCGGCCTTGACGCGGGCCTCCAGGAGCTGGCGGCGCGACTCCGACATGATGCGCTCGGCGCGGCGGCGGCCGGTGATGTCCTGGAAGACGGCGTGCACGCCCCGCACCGCCACCGTGGCGCGGCCCGACTCCGGTGCGCGGCCCGAGTCCCGTGCGCGGACTGAGTCCGGTGCGTGGTCCGGGTCCGGTGCGCGGCCGGAGGACAGCAGGGGCTCCAGGACGACGCGCAGGTTGCGCAGCTCACCGCCGCGCCTGATGCGCAGCTCCGCCTGCGCCGGCTCCGCCTCGTGCACCACGGTCAGCAGGAGCTGCTCCAGCAGCCGCAGGTCGTCCGGCTCCACCAGGCAGGCCAGCTCCGGCAGGTCCGCGGGCCCCTGGGCCGGGTCGCGACCGAAGATCACGTACACCTGGTCCGACCAGGCGCTCGCCCCGGTGCGCAGATCCCACTCGGCCCAGCCCATGTTGCCCAGCCGCTGGGCGTGCGCCAGCCGGACGGCCAGCAGCTCCCGCTCGGCGGACACCTGGTACGGCGCCCCGGCGGCACTTCCTGGCCGCCGTCGCTGCCCCGGCCCGCCGGTGATGACGTCGACCATGAGACACACCCTCGAATGCAGTGGAACCGGACATTCGCCTCACTCTATGCGGTCGGACGTGCGCGAAGGGTAGTGATGGCCTGGCGTCTTGTAAGACCTTTTCGCGGATTTTAGGAGGTGGCGTCAGGAGTAGATTTGGGGCCGTGACGTCCTCAGATCTGTATCCCGTGTCCCGCCTGGCCGCCGTCCAGGAGGCCACCGCCAAGGCCGGCATCGACGCGCTCCTGCTCACCCCGGGCCCCGACCTGCGGTACGTGAGCGGGTACGACGCCAAGCCGCTGGAGCGGCTCACCTGCCTGGTCGTGCCCGCCTCCGGCGAGGCGTACATGCTGGTGCCCCGCCTGGAGCTGCCCGCCGCCGAGGCGTCGCCCGCCTCGCGGCTCGGGCTGGAGTTCGTGGCGTGGGACGAGACCGACGACCCGTACCGGATCGCCGCCGAGCGGCTCGGGCCGGTGGCGACGGTCGGGCTCGCGGACCGGATGTGGGCCATGTCGTCGCTGCGCTTCCGCGACGTGCTGCCGGACGCGCGGCAGGTGCTGGCCGGCAGTGTGCTGCGTGAGCTGCGGATGCGCAAGTCGCCCGTCGAGGTGGCCGCGCTGCGCGAGGCCGGCGAGGCCATCGACTCCGTGCACCGGCAGGTGCCGGAGCTGCTGCGTCCCGGCCGCACCGAGCGCGAGGTGGGCCGCGACATCGCCGAGGCGATCCTCGCGGCCGGGCACTCCACGGTCGACTTCGTCATCGTCGCCTCCGGCCCGAACGGCGCCAGCCCGCACCACGAGGTGTCCGACCGCGTCATCCAGCCGGGCGAGCCGGTCGTGGTCGACATCGGCGGCCAGCTGCACCACGGTTACTGCTCCGACTCCACCCGGACCTACAGCGTGGGCGAGCCGCCCGCCGAGTTCGCCGCGTACTACGAGGTGCTGCGCCAGGCGCAGGAGGCCGCCTGCGCCGCCGTGCGGCCCGGCGTGCCGTGCGAGTCGATCGACGCCGCCGCCCGCGACCTCATCGCCGAGGCCGGCTACGGCGAGTACTTCGTGCACCGCACCGGGCACGGCATCGGCATCGAGACGCACGAGGAGCCCTACATCGTCTCCGGCAACGCCGAGCCGATGGAGCCCGGCTTCGCCTTCTCCGTCGAGCCCGGCATCTACCTGCCCGGCCGCCACGGCGCCCGCATCGAGGACATCGTCGTCTGCGGAGAGAACGGCGGAGAACGGCTGAACCTGACCTCTCGTGAATTGGTGATCATTTAGGCAGAATTCAGGGCACGTACACTCTCACAAGGAGTATCTGCCGATGACTGTTGAGCGTGCCCTGCCCACCCCCGAGGCGCACGACCTGATCCAGCTGACCCGTGAGCTGGTCGCCAAGGAGGTCGCGCCCCGGGCGGCGGCCGACGAGGCGGCCGGGCGGTTCCCGCGCGAGGTGTTCGCCACCCTGGGCGCCGCCGGGCTGCTCGGCCTGCCCTACCCCGAGGAGTACGGCGGCGCGGCCCAGCCGCAGGAGGTCTACCTCCAGGTCGTCGAGGAGCTGGCGGCCGGCTGGCTGGCCGTGGGCCTCGGCACCTCCGTCCACACCCTGTCGTGCTTCCCCGTCGCCGCCTACGGCAGCGAGGAGCAGAAGACGGGCCTGCTGCCCGGCATGCTCGGCGGCGACCTGCTCGGCGCGTACTGCCTGTCGGAGCCCCAGTCGGGCTCCGACGCCGCCGCCCTGACCACACGGGCCGTGCCCGGCCCCGACGGCTACACCGTCGACGGCGTCAAGGCGTGGATCACCCACGGTGGCGTGGCCGACTTCTACCTGCTCATGGCCCGCACCGGCGAGCCGGGCGCGCGCGGCGTGTCCTGCCTGTACGTCCCGGCCGGCGCGGAGGGCCTGTCGTCCGGCACGCCCGAACACAAGATGGGCATGCGGTCCTCGCCGACCGCGCAGGTCCGCTTCGACGGGGTACGGCTGCCGCACGACGCGCTGGTCGGCGCCGAGGGCGAGGGCTTCCGCATCGCCATGGCGGCGCTCGACGGCGGCCGGCTCGGCATCGCCGCCTGCGCGGTCGGCGTGGCCCAGGCCGCGCTCGACGCCGCCTCCGCCTACGCCCGCGAGCGCCGCCAGTTCGGCAGCCGCATCGTCGACTTCCAGGGCGTCTCGTTCATGCTGGCCGACATGGCCACGCAGGTCGCCGCCGCCCGGGCGCTCTACCTCGACGCCGCGCGGCTGCGCGACGCCGGACGGCCGTACGGGACGCGGGCCGCGATGGCCAAGCTGTTCGCGACGGACGCGTGCATGAAGGTCACCACGGACGCGGTGCAGGTGCTCGGCGGGTACGGCTACGTCGAGGACTTCCCGGTCGAGCGGTACATGCGGGAGGCCAAGGTGCTGCAGATCGTCGAGGGCACCAACCAGATCCAGCGGCTCGTCATCGGCCGCGCCCTCGCACAAGAGCGGCCGGGCCCGTGAAGCGTGTCGCCCTGCTGGGACTGCGGCTGGGGCTGGGGCTGGGGCTCGTGACGGGGTGCGGGTCGCAGGGGGCGCTGAGCCAGGAGGTCGTCGACCGGGCCCGCGCCTCCGGGGTGGCGCCTGACCTGATCTACGCCGTCGAGCTGGACGGGTACCGGCTGCTGGAGCAGTCGGCGGGCGGGATCGGCGAGGAGGGCTACGGCGCGTACTACGGCGCCGACGGCGGCTCGGGCGAGCCCGTGCAGCTGCGGATCGACCGGGGCGGGTTCAGCGACGCGCGCGGGCACGAGCGTGGCGTGGTCGGCTTTGGTGTGCGGCAGCGCGATCCGCACGGCGGCACCCCTCTCACCGGGTCGGGGCGTGGTGGGACGG
>NZ_JBEXDT010000137.1:0-16155 GCF_040605905.1 Nonomuraea sp. NPDC005501
AGTACGTCAACGGCGCGACCGGAATGTGTCTGGCCGTGGGCCAGGGAGAGGTGAGGGCCGGCAAGCCGGTGATCCAGTGGCCGTGCATCGGGACGCCGGCCCGCGTGGCGCCGCATCGCCAGGCGAAGACGTAGAAGGAGGTCAGGACGGCGCGTTTCCTGGCCACCGTCGCGTCCGCCAGGGACCTGCCCGGCCCGGCCTCGCCTCCGGGCAGGCGGCCGTCGAGCGCCGCGTCGCAGTAGCGGTCCACCTGTGGCCCGGTGACGGCGAGCAGGTCGGCGTCCGGCTCGGCGACGCGCAGCCAGCGCAGGAACGAGGCCATCTCCCGCAGGCGGACGCGGCGCGTGCCGGGGGAGGACCCGGCTTCGAGCCAGCCCGCCACGGTACGCCGGTCGCACGGGTCCAGCGCGTCCAGCAGGTCGACGTCGGCATGGCTCACCTCGCCGCCGTCACCGGGCCGGCGGCGCGGCCGTAATCCGGCGATCTGCCCGATGCTGGGAGCCCCGGCCACGGGGTCGGTCGTCGTCCGGAGTTCTTCAAGATCGCGGCGGCCCAGGTCGGGGAGACCAGTCATGATGTTGATCTTCTCATGGGGCGGCGACCGCCGTGGTCCGGCGCTCGGCTTCTTCCGGCACGCCGTAAATAGCCGGTTCGTCGCTGCCTTTTTGGCCGTTCTTGGCGGAGCCTTCGAGGGCGGGGGGTACGAAGGCTCCACCTCAACGTTCCAGAAAGAGGCCAGAAAGAGGCCAGAAGGGGAAACGCATGAGCACACCAGCGCACGTGATCAGGGCGCCCAACCATGTGCCGGCCGGGGTCTCCGAGAGCGGGGACGGGATCGTCGTCGGCGACGGCCCGGTCAGGGTGGACGCCTACATCGACTTCCTGTGCCCGTTCTGCCGGATGTTCGAGCAGGCGTCGGGGCCGGTCCTCAGCGACCTGGTGGCCGACCACGCGATCAGGCTGGTCTACCACCCGATGGGGTTCCTGGACGGATTGTCCACCAACCGCTACTCCTCCCGCGCGTCCGCCTCCTCCGGCTGCGCCTCCGACGGCGGCAGGTTCGTGCCGTACGCCGCCGCGCTCTTCGCCAACCAGCCTCCCGAGGGAGGTCCGGGGCTCACCGACGACGAGCTGGTCGAGCTCGGCGGCACGGTGGGGCTCGACATCCAGTCGTTCGGCGCGTGCGTGCACTCGGGCGCCTACCTGGACTGGACCGCGTACGTGACGGCCGAGGCCATCCGGCGCGGGGTGAGCGGAACGCCGACCGTCCTGGTGGAGGGCGTCGCCGTACCGGCCAATCCCCGCACGATCACCGTCGCGGTGGCGGCCGCCATGCCGTGATCCGGCGAGCGCTGCTTTGCATGGCCATGCATTGGTGTGTATATACTTCTGCTCGTGTCCAAGGTACTCACCTCCCTGCCTGTCGGTGAACGTGTCGGCATCGCCTTCTCCGGCGGCCTCGACACGTCGGTAGCGGTCGCGTGGATGCGCGAGAACGGTGCAGTGCCCTGCACCTACACCGCCGACATCGGCCAGTACGACGAGCCCGACATCGCCTCGGTGCCCGGTCGCGCCACCGCCTACGGGGCCGAGATCGCCCGGCTGGTCGACTGCCGGGCGGCCCTCGTCGAAGAGGGACTCGCGGCGCTGGCCTGCGGGGCCTTCCACATCCGCTCCGGCGGCCGCACCTACTTCAACACCACCCCGCTCGGGCGGGCCGTCACCGGCACCCTGCTGGTACGCGCGATGCTCGAGGACGACGTGTTGATCTGGGGCGACGGCTCCACCTTCAAGGGCAACGACATCGAGCGGTTCTACCGTTACGGCCTGCTCGCCAACCCCTCCCTGCGGATCTACAAGCCGTGGCTGGACGCCGACTTCGTCAGCGAGCTGGGCGGCCGCAAGGAGATGTCCGAGTGGCTGCTCGCCCGCGCCCTGCCGTACCGGGACAGCACGGAGAAGGCCTACTCCACCGACGCCAACATCTGGGGCGCCACCCACGAGGCCAAGGCGCTGGAGCACCTCGACGCGGGCATCGAGATCGTCGAGCCGATCATGGGCGTGCGGTTCTGGGACCCCGAGGTCGAGATCGCCGCCGAGGACGTGACGATCGGCTTCGAGCAGGGCCGGCCGGTGACGATCAACGGCAAGGAGTTCTCCTCCGCCGTCGACCTGGTGCTGGAGGCCAACGCCATCGGCGGCCGGCACGGCATGGGCATGTCCGACCAGATCGAGAACCGGATCATCGAGGCCAAGAGCCGCGGCATCTACGAGGCGCCGGGCATGGCCCTGCTGCACGCGGCGTACGAGCGGCTGGTCAACGCGATCCACAACGAGGACACCCTCGCCAGCTACCACATCGAGGGCCGGCGGCTGGGCCGGCTGATGTACGAGGGCCGCTGGCTGGACCCGCAGGCGCTGATGGTGCGCGAGTCACTGCAGCGCTGGGTCGGGACGGCGATCACCGGCGAGGTGACGCTGCGGCTGCGCCGCGGCGAGGACTACTCCGTCCTTGACACCTCCGGCCCGGCGTTCAGCTACCACCCGGACAAGCTGTCCATGGAGCGGACCGAGGACTCCGCCTTCGGGCCGGTCGACCGCATCGGCCAGCTCACCATGCGCAACCTCGACATCGCCGACTCGCGCGCCAAGCTGGAGCAGTACGCCAGGCTCGGCATGGTCGGAAGCCCGCAGACGACGCTGATCGGCACCCCGCCGGCGGCCACGACCGGGCTGATCGGCGCGATGCCCGAGGGCGGGGCCGAGGCGATCGCCTCCCGCGGGGAGGTCCCCGAGGACGACGAGCTGCTCGACCACGCCGCGATGGAGTCCGGGACGGACTGACCCGCACCCGGTCAGCGTCGGAGCGCGACCAGCTCGCCCTTGCCGACGTTGATCGTGGTGACGGTCATGTGCGGCTGCCGCAGGAGGAGGTCGTGCAGCGGGGCGATCTCCTCGGAATGGGACAGGGCGTTGTCGGCCACGAGCACGCCGCCCTGGCGCAGCACCCGGTAGGGGTGCGGCCACCAGGAGGCGTACTCGGTGCGTTCGGCGTCGAGGAAGAGCAGGTCCACCGCGCCGTCCGGCATGCGGGCGAGCGCGGTGCCGCCGTCCTCGACACGGAAGTCGACGTGGTCGGCCAGCCCCGCGTCGGTCACCGCGCGGCGGGCGTGCCCCTGGGCGTCGGCGTCGGTGTCGAGGCTGAGGACGTGCCCGCCGACCGCTCGGGCGGCGTCGGCCAGCCACAACGTCGACACGCCGCGCGACGTGCCGACCTCCACGATGATCCTGGCCCCGGTGCTCTGGGCCAGGAACCACAGGAACTCCCCGGCGTCGGGCTCCAGCACCCGCCACCGCTCCAGCCGGTCCTGCCGGGTGGCGTCGTGCCGGGCGGCGGCCTCGTTCAGCTCGGCGATCGTCTTTCGCAGCGTGACATCCATGGGCTGGATTCTGCCCCGCCTCCCTACGAGATGCCGCCACCGCGGAGATCGGCCCGCGCGTACTGGGCCACGCCGTCGCCGAACGACCAGTCGATCGACTCGTTCTCGGTGATCTTGACCAGGACGTTCCGCGGCTCGGTGCCCGCGTACTCCTCGGCCAGCTCGGCGATCCTGCGGTAGAGGGCCTGCTTCTGCTCCGCGGTGCGGCCGGAGCGCATGGTGACGGCGACGAACACGACGTCGTCGTCCCGGTGTACGCCGAGGTATTCGGCGCCGTAGCGGATCATGCTCCGCGTGCCGTCGTGGCCGGTCAGCACCTGGAACAGGTCGTCCGCGGGGATGCCGATGGCCTCGACCAGGGCGTCGTGCACGGCCCGGCCCAGGGCCTCCAGCCGCTTGTCGTCGGCACGGATCGCGTCAATGCGTACAAAGGGCATGTTCGTCCTCTCCAGGGGTGCGGTCAGTGGCGGGCGTGCCCGGCGAGCAGGCCGAGCGCGCCGCGACGGCCTGCGCGTACACCTCGGCGTCGCCCCTCCAGCGAGGTCCCGGGGCCGTCGAGCACCGTCTCGCCCCGGGTGCGCAACTCCTCGGCGCTGCGGCTGATCGCGGTCAGCGCGAGCTGGGGCTTGTCGCGGAAGTGGTGGTACATGCTGCCCTGGCCGGCTCCGGACCGCTGCTGGATGGCCTTGGGGGAGGTGCCCACGTAGCCGCGCTCCCACAGCAGTTCGCGGATGCTCTCGATGAGGCGTTCTCTCGTGTCCACGATCGCCATCGTACATACTAGTAGGTACAGAAGCGAGCGGCGTTTGCCTTCGAGCGCGCTCCAACGCCTAGCGTCATGGGCACACGGTTCCGAGCCCTGGAGGCAGCAGCATGATCGACGTCCCCACCCGGCACCTGGGCGAACTGGCGGTCTCCGCGCAAGGCCTGGGTTGCATGGGCATGAGTCACGGCTACGGCGCCGCGGACGACCCGCAGTCGATCGCGACGCTGCGCCACGCCCTCGACCTGGGGGTGACCTTCCTGGACACCTCCGACTTCTACGGCGTCGGGCACAACGAGCAGCTGATCGGACGGGCCATCGCGGGGCGCCGGGACGAGGTGGTGCTGGCCACGAAGTTCGGTTTCGCCAACCGCCTGGGCGAGCCCACCCGGATCCGCGGCGACGCCGCCTACGTGCGGCAGGCGTGCGAGGCGTCGCTGCGCCGGCTCGGGGTCGACCACATCGACCTCTACTACCAGCACCGGGTCGACCCGGAGGTGCCGATCGAGGAGACCGTCGGCGCCATGGCCGAGCTGGTAGCGGCCGGGAAGGTCCGCCACCTCGGGCTGTCCGAGGCCGGCGCGAGCACCATCCGGCGGGCGCACGCGGTGCACCCGATCGCCGCGTTGCAGAGCGAGTGGTCGCTGTGGACCCGCGACCTGGAGGCGGAGATCGCCCCGGTCTGCCGCGAGCTCGGCATCGGCCTGGTCCCGTTCTCGCCGCTCGGGCGCGGCTTCCTGACCGGCCGGTACAGCTCGGTCGAGGGGCTGGCGGAGACCGACGTGCGGCGCAGCCAGCCGCGGTTCGCCGACGGCAACCTCGAACGCAACCTGGCGATCGTCGCGAAGCTGAACGAGCTGGCCGCGGCGAGGGGAGTCACCGCCGGTCAGCTCGCCCTGGCGTGGGTGCAGCACCGGGGCGACGACGTGGTGCCGATCCCCGGCACCCGGCGGCAGCGGTACCTGGAGGAGAACCTCGCGGCCCTGGACATCGAGCTGTCGGCCGGGGACCTCGCCGCCATCGAGGCCGCCGCCCCGCCCGAGCAGGTCGCGGGCACCCGCTACGACGCGACGAGCCTCACCTTCGTCAACGGCTGAGCCCGCCGCGCCGCCCCACCCGGACCTGGCCCGCGCAGGTGGCCGCGGCGACGTTCACAGCGGTGGCCGTCTCACCTCCGGCCGGCGAGCGAGCCGGAGAGATCCCGGGAGACGTGAGGCTCGGCGGGTGCTCCGCGGCTGGGCCATGCGATGTCGTCAACGGCGAGAAACGGCTCGCCGGCCACCGTCGCGGGGGTTGCCCCGGTGAACGCCATGACATCGCGATGCAGGTGGGACTGGTCGGCGTAGCCGGAGTCGGCCGCGACCCGGGCCGCGCCCTCACCCGCGACCAGGCGGTGGGCGGCATGGTCGAAGCGGACCAGCTTCACCGCGCGCTTGGGCGGCAGGCCGAGCTGCGAGCGGAACCGGGACCACAGCCGCTTGCGGCTCCAGCCGATCTCGGCCGCGAGTCCGTCGACCCGGGCCAGGCCACGGCTGCCGACGATCCGCTGCCAGGCCCAGGCCACCTCCGGGTCCACCGGCGGCCCCGCAGCGTACCGGCGGGCGAGCAGCGCGTCCGTCAACGCGAAGCGATCCTGCCACGACGAGACATCGCCCAGTCGCTCGCGGATCCGTGACGCCTCCCGGCCCCACAGGTCGCCCAGGGACACGAGGGCGCCGTCGAGGTCGGCGGGGGAGGCGCCCAGGACCGCGCGGGCGATCACCGGGGACAGCCGCACCTGCAAGCACTCGACGTTCTCACCGCGCGCCCACACCGCGCCGCCGGATCCGATCCCGGGCCCGGCGACGATGCTTCCCCGCTGCTGCCGCCCGGCGGCATCGTCCACGACGGGCGAACCGGCGCCGAAGTCCAGAAGCAGCGTCACGGCCGGGTGCGGGACCATCCGGAGCGCGTCCAGGTCGTGGACACGGAACCCGGCCATGGTGACCCCGGCGACCCGGCTGGGCCGCCGCGGGCACGCGACGCCCCACACAGCCGTACCGTGCATGAACGTCCGCACCGTCTCATGCTAGTGGTATGTCGCTTGAACAGCCCGATGGCTACCGGCCGGCCCCTTGCCCGGCTCCCGCTTGAGCCGCTGAACGGCCTCGCCCAGGTCCCCGCGCACGAGTTCCGCGTTCCCATCGACCCGCTCCGAACGAGCGGGCGGAGGGAACATTCGTCCAATCCACCGGCGGGCACCGGCGGCGACAGTGGGCTCACGACTGTTTCCGACGGCGGTCCGTACGTGAACGGCGGCGTGCGCCACGCCGTACGGGCGGACTGAACGACAAGGAGGGTTGCCATGCGGATTCTCATCTCCGGCGCCAGCGTCGCCGGTCCGGTGCTGGCGTACTGGCTCACCAGGTACGGCTTCTCCGTCACCGTCGTCGAGCGCGCGCCGGCTCTGCGCAGGACCGGCGGCCACGCGGTCGACCTGTTCCGGCCCGCGATGAACATCTCGGAGAAGATGGGGGTGCTCCCGCGCGTGGAGGAGCGGGCCACCGGAGCGAACCGGATGACCGTCCACCGGGAGGGCGCTCGGCGTCCCGTCCGGGTGGACCTCTCCAAGATCTTCAGCGCCACCTCCGACCGGCACGTCGAGATCATGCGCGACGACCTGAGCGAGATCTTCTACGACGCCGCCCGCGACGACGTCGAGTACATCTTCGGCGACTCGATCACCGCGATCTCGCCCGATGGCGAGGTGCGGTTCGAGAACTGCGCGCCGCGCCGTTTCGACCTCGTCGTCGGCGCGGACGGGCTGCACTCCAACGTGCGCCGCCTCGTCTTCGGCGAGGAGTCCCGCTTCAGCGCCTTCGTCGGGGCCTACCTCGGGGTGCTGACCCTGCCCAACGCCTCCGGCCTCGACGGCGAGCTCCTCATGCACGTCGGCGTCGGCCGCACCGCCGGCATGTACGGCGCGCGGCACCTCGGCGACGCGCGGGCGTTGTTCCTGTTCCGGAGCGAGCGCGAGCTCGGCCACCACCACCGCGACGTGCCCCGGCAGAAGGAGCTGCTGCGCGGTGCGTTCGGCGGCATGCACCCTGAGGTGGACCGCTGGCTGGACGAGCTCGACCGCACCCCGGCGTTCTACTTCGACTCGATCACCCAGCTGCGCATGGACACCTGGTCGCGGGGGCGGGTGACGCTCGTCGGCGACGCGGGGTACTGCCCCGGCCCGGCCGTGGGCGGCAGCACCAGCCTGGCGGTCGTCGGGGCGTACGTCCTGGCGGGGGAGCTGGCGCGGGCGGGCGGTGACCACGAGCGGGCCTTCCCCGCCTACGAGCGCGCGATGGCGGAGTACGTGCGCGGCAGCCGCGCCGCCGCGCTGAGCGCGGCGAAGACCCTGATCCCCACGTCCCGCCTCGGCGTGCAGGGACTGGCTCAGGGCGCCCGCCTGATCTCCGCCCTGCCCGCGGGGCCCAGCCGCGCCCTCCTCCGCCTCACCACCAGGAGCGCACGCCTCCACAACGCCATGACCGTCGACGACTACCCACCCTTGCCCACCGCAGCAGGAGGCCGGGCCGGGGCTGATGGGCGGGAGCTGTACCCGTGACTTCCTGTTCACCGGGAGCGGAGCGTCGGGACGAGCGCGGCGACGGCGTCGAGGATGCGGTCGAGCCCGTGCCGGAAGCGCTCGTCGGGGGCGAGGTGGGCGGTGCGGGACTCGACAACCGATCGGCTGAACAGCGGGAAGGCGCCGGATTCGACCACCTGGCGCACGTACGGTCCCATGTAGTCCCGCTTCCAGCGTTCGGGGTCCAGGCCGGTACGGCTGGCCTCCTCCAGCCAGCCGATCTCGCGGCGGATCGCGCTGTGGATGTAGTCGTCGACCATGCCGACGAATCCGGTGATGTCGTCGATGTCGAGTCCCATCCGGTCGAAGGCGGCGAGCGCGAACTCGTGCACGCGCAGCAGGTGGGGTCCCAGCGTCGGCCGGCTGGTGAGCAGCCCGATCAGCCAGGGATGGCGTAGACCCGCGGCGCGGATCCGCCAGGCCAGCAGCGTCAGGTCGGATCGCCAGTCACCGGATGGGCCGTCAGGCAGTTCGATCTCGCCCATCACCAGGTCGATCATGAGGTCGGACAGGTCGTCGCGCCGGGGCACGTAGCGGTAGAGCGACATGGCGCCGGTGCCCAGGTCGCACGCGATCCGCCGCATCGTGGCGGCTTCCAGCCCTTCGGCGTCGGCGATCCGGACGGCCGTCCGGGTGATCTGCTCGCGGCTGTAGCCGGGGCGCCGTCCCGGTCCGGAACGCTCGTGCCGCTCCGGCCGCGTCCAGATGCTCATCGGTTCCTGGTCGGCCATGCGCACCTCCTCCCTCATTTGCGTACATCGTACCTGAATGACTATGGTCCGTTTCGAGTACGCAGTACGCGAAACAGCGCACCCTGTTCAGTCCGCCGAGACCTTTCACGATCGCCGGCGGGCACCGAAAGGCATGATCATGATGAGATTGACCGGAAAGACGGCGCTGGTGACCGGCGCGAGCCGAGGGATCGGCCGCGCGATCGCCACCCGGCTGGCCCGCGAAGGCGCTCGCGTCGCCGTGCACTACGGCAGCAACCACGCGGCCGCCGAGGACACCGTCGCCGCCGTCGAAGCGGCCGGCGGACGGGCCTTCGCCGTCCAGGCCGAGCTGGGCGCGCCAGGCGACGCCGAAGCCCTGTGGGCCGGCTTCGACGCCCACGCCGACGGGCTGGACATCCTGGTCAACAACGCGGGCGTCCTCGGCGGCCAGAGCGAGATCGACGGTGTCACCCGGGAGGGCTTCCAGCGCCTGTTCGCCGTCAACACCGCGGCCCCGTTCTTCATCACCCAGCTCGCCCTGCCGCGGCTGCGCGACGGCGGGCGGATAGTCACCGTGGGCACGATGCTGACCCGGGGCGCGGCCATGCCCCGGGCGATCGACTACGCCATGTCCAAGGCCGCGCTCGACGTCATGACCACCGCCCTGGCCAAGCAGCTAGGGCCACGCGGCATCACGGTCAACCTCGTGGCCCCCGGCGTCATCGACACCGACATGCACCAAGGACGCCTGGTCGGCGAGGCCCTGGCCTGGCTGTCGTCGCAGACGCCCCTCGGGCGGCTGGGCACGCCCGAGGACGTGGCCGACACCGTCGCCTTCCTGGCCTCCGACGACAGCCGCTACATCACCGGACACCGCCTGGACGTCTCAGGCGGGACGACGATGTAGCCTCCGCTGCCGCGCATCGGCTCCCGGCGGCGCCGTCGGGCTCCATGAGCATGCCGCGCGACCCCAGCCGCGCGCTGGTCACGGGTGGTGCCAGCTGTGCAGCTTGTCGGGGTTCAGCACGATCCACACGGCGGTGACCCCGGTACCGTCGACGCTCACGCTGACCGCCCCCACCGCCCGGCCGTCCCGGCGCAGCACCAGACCCGTCCGGCCGTTCACGGACTCGACGGCCACGACCGGCCCCGGGCGGCCGGCCAGCAACGCCGTGACGAAGCGGGCGACCGCGGCCGCGCCGTGGGTCGGGTGGGCGGCGGCGCGCACCCGGCCGCCGCCATCGCTCACCGCCACCGCGTCGGCGGCCAGCACCGCCTTCAGCGCGCCTGCGTCTCCCGCGCCGCACGCCGCGGCGAAACGGCGCACGACGCGGTCGTGGCCTTCCACCATGGCGGGGTCGCGTGGTGCCGGACCGGCGACAGGATCGGGCCGGCGAACGGGGACGCCGGTCACGGGCGGCGCCGCCGAGCGGGGTTCCGGGACGCCCGAGGCGAGCGAGCTCAGGCAGATGCCCTGCGCCACCCGGGTCAGCCAGGCACGCGGCACCGCGATGCCGGCGCGTTCGTCGTCGCCGAGGGCGTACCACCGGCGGTAGGTCTCGCGGACGACGCGGTCGGCCATGGCGGCGGAGCCCGACATCCGCCCCGCGATGTCCAGCAGGTGCTGCCGTTCCTCCAGCATCTCCACCAGGGAGACGGCGCCCGGGTCGGTCATGGCCGGCCGCCTCAGCGGGTACTGATCTTGGCGGGGTTCATCATCCACAGCACCTGGTCGATGCCCTCGCCGGAGGCGTTGACCGTCAGCACCGTGAACACCTGGCCGTCGCGGCGCAGCACGGCGGCCGACTGGCCGTTCACGCTGCCCCACTCCACCTCGACCCCGGCCCAGAAGCGGTCCGCGAACGCTCTGACGTACTTCGCCACGCGAGGCCCGCCCACGACGGGGATGCGAGAGGCCCGGACGGCGCCGCCGCCGTCGGAGTAGCTGATCGCGTCCGCCGCGAGGAGCTCCTCCAGCGTGGCGAGGTCGCCGGAACGGGCGGCGGCGACGAAGGCGGTGAGCAGCCTGCGCTGCTCGGCCCCGGTCACCGGCGCGCGGCGCCCGGAGAGCAGGTGCTTGCGGGCCCTGCTGACGAGCTGCCGGGCCGCCACCTCGCTGACCTGGATGATGTCGGCGATCTGCCGATAGGGGTAGTCGAACGCCTCGCGCAGCACGTACGCCGCCCGTTCGGTCGGCGTGAGCCGCTCCAGCAGGAGCAGGACCGCGAAGCCGAGGGCTTCGCCGCGCTCGGCGCCGAGGTACGGGTCGGCGCTGGTGTCGACCGGCTCGGGCAGCCACGGGCCGATGTACGTCTCGCGGCGGACCCGGGCCGACTGCAGAGCGTTGATGGCCAGCCGCGTGGTCACCGTCGCCAGGAACGCCGCCGGGTCGGCCACGGTGTCGCGGTCGCACGCCTGCCAGCGCAGCCAGACCTCCTGGACCAGGTCCTCGGCCTCGGTGGAGCTGCTCAGCATCCGGTACGCGATCCCGAACAGGCGCGGCCGCACGCCGGCGAAGACGCCTGCGGCCTGGTCGAGGCCGCCCGGCTCACCGGAGTGGTTCCTCGCCGGTCCGGAATCCCCCATGATGATCACCCCTGTCCGCCGGATGGACCTGCCCAGCCTTTCACGTGCCCGTCCGGCGGTCTCGACGCCACCGGCGGCGCGGCCTGCATCGCCAGCGGCGGCGCGGCCTGTATCGCCGCGGGTCAGGACGGGCGAGGGGCGCGGCGCTCGCGACGCTGCGCGAGCTCTTCGTCGCCGACCAGGGTGAGCATCGGCATGCCGGGCTCGCACAGCATCGTGACGGTGAAACGGAGCGGGACGTCGTCGCGGTTGTTTCCGTCCTGGTAGTGGATGACGTCGCCACCCGGCTCCCAGAACGCCTCGCCGGCGCGTACGACCCTCTCCGGCCGGCCTTCTATCTCCAGCAGCATCTCGCCTTCCACCACGTAGCCGAACGCCGGGCCGGAGTGCCGGTGCGGCGGCGTGCCGGGGTCACCGGGCGGGAACTCGACGACCACGGTCATCGCGTGCGCTCCCGCCGGGATGAACGGCGGCTCAGCCTCCTGCAGCACGGTGAGCGCCGTCTGCCACGCGGTCGATCGGGACGTGGGCTCGGAGCCGGACATGATGTGCCTCCTTGAGGAATCTGACGCGTCAGCCGCCGGCCGCGGTCCGGCCCAGCCAGTCGGCGTACGTGATCTCGCCGAGAACGGCGCCGTCGCCCGGCACCAGGGTCCGCTCGGTCAGCTCGGCCCCGAAGTAACGCGCGTGCGGGTCCGTGACCACCTCACGCGGGTCGCCCATGGCGGCCAGGGCGTCGCGGAAGAACTCGTCCATCCGGAACCGCTGCGGCCCGGCGATCTCGACCCTGCCGTTCAACGGCGTCCCCACCGCGATCCTGCCGACCTGCCGGGCGACGTCGTCGCCCGCGATGGGCTGGAAGAGCACCGACGCGATCCGCACCGTGTCACCGTCCGCGGCGGTGTCGGCGATGCTCCGGACGAACTCGAAGAACTGCGTCGCGTGCACGAGCGAGAACGGGATCGACGACTTCTCGATCAGCCGCTCCTGAGCGATCTTCGCCCGGAAGTAGCCGATCTCGGGGTGCCGTTCGGTTCCCACGACCGACAGCGCGACATGATGCCCGACGCCCGCCGCCGCCTCGGCGGCGAGCAGGTTGCCCGTGGAGGTCTCGAAGAACTCCATCACCGCGCGGTCCTCGAAGGACGGGGAGTTGGACACGTCGATCACCACGGAGGCGCCGGTCAGGGCCTCGGCCAGTCCTTCGCCGGTGAGGGTGTTGACGCCGGTGCCGGGCGCCGCGGCCACCGCCTCGTGGCCGTGCTCGCCGAGCGTCGTCACGAGCTTCGACCCGATCAGGCCGGTGCCGCCGATCACCACGATCTTCATGAGAAGCCTTCCTGTACGCCGGGGCCTCGATTGCCGTCCGGTCACCAGCTAAGACCAGACAGCACTCCCGCCTGTGACAGCTCCGATGAAAGGTCTTATAAAGTCGCTGATCCCGGCACCGAGGTGTCACAGACCGGGATGCTGCGCTGTCTTGCCGGCTGAACGGACTGCCATGGACAGACAGGAGCAAGACCGTGCCACCAGCGATCCGGGTGCGGATGAGCGCACGGGCGATCGACGAGCCCCACCGCGCCTCAAGCCCGCTGGAGCTGCTGTTCGACCTCACCTTCGTGGTGGCGGTCGCCGCCGCCACCGCCCAGCTGGCCCATGACGTCGCCGACGGTCACGGCCTGGCCCGGCTGGTGCTGTTCCTGCAGGTGTTCTTCGCGATCTGGTGGGCGTGGATGAACTTCACCTGGTTCGCCTCGTCGTACGACACCGACGACGTCCCCTACCGGTTGCTGACGATGGTGCAGATGGGCGGCGTGCTCGTCCTGGCCGCCGGGGTGCCGGCCGCCGCTGTGCACTCCGACTTCCGCGCCGTCACGATCGGTTATCTGATCATGAGGATCGCGCTGGTCGCCCAATGGGTGCGGGCCGGCGTCGAGGATGCGGCCGGCCGCCGTACCGCGCTGCGGTACGCCGTGGGGATCACCGTCGCGCAGGCGGGCTGGGTAGTGCGCCTGGTCCTGGCCGAGACGGGCGCGTTGCCGTCGCCGGCCGCGCTGCCGTTGTTCGTCGCGCTGGTCGTCCTGGAGCTCGCGGTGCCGCTCTGGGCGGAACGGACCAGACCGACCACCTGGCATCCGCACCACATCGCCGAGCGCTACGGCCTGTTCACGATCATCCTGCTCGGCGAGAGCGTCCTCGCCGCGACGCGAGGCGTCGAAGGGGCGCTCGAAGCGGCCCGTACGAGCGCTCCCCTCGTCGTCATGGCCGTGTCCGGACTCGTCCTGCTGTTCGCGCTCTGGTGGCTGTACTTCCTCACCCCGGCGGGCGAGGGTCTCGGCGACCGCCGCCATCGGTCCTACCTGTGGGGGTACGGCCACTACGGTCTCTTCGCGGCCCTGGCCGCCCTCGGCGCCGGACTCGAGGTCGCGGCCGAGCAGACGGGGCACGACGTCAAGGCGTCCCCCCTCGCCATCTGCTACGCCGTCGCGATCCCGACCGCGGTGTTCCTCGTCCTGCTGGGGGTGGTCCACGCTCCCATCGCGGCCAAGCCCGTGCCCCGTCCCGTCGCGGCCCTGGGCTGCGCCGTCGTCATCCTGCTCCTGCCGCTGACGGCGTCGCAGGCAGGGGTGCCCGCCGTGGTCGCGGCGATCGCGGCCGCCTGCGTCGTGCTGACCGTCCTCACTGTCGGCGCGGGACGCGGCGGCGAGTAGGGGGAGGGGCGGGCGTCATGTCAGGCGCCCGTGTCAGGGCGTACGGCCCGCCCTCCTGGCCCGGTAGGCGCTGGCTTTGGCGCGGTTCTGGCACGACAGGTCGCAGAAGCGGCGTGAGGCGTTGCGTGTGGTGTCGAAGAACACCAGCGAGCATGTGCCCGCCCGACAGGCGCCGAGCCGGGCCGACTGACCCACGCCGATGACCATGGCCAGCGCCGTGCCCATGTCCGCGGCCCACGCGTCGACGAGCGTCGCGTCAGCCGGGTGGAAGGCGAGCACGGGCGGCTGATCGGGGTGACCGTGCAGGTTGGGCACGGCCCGGTGCCGGATCAGGAGGTCGTTGAGCCGCGTGGCGGCGCCGTGGATGCCGGCGTCCGCGCCGAACACCGGGCGCAGCTCGGCGGCGACCTCCGCCAGCCCGTCGGCGTCGGCGCCGGTGAGCGCGGCGGACGCGGGCAGCCGGGCGGTGAGCGCGGCGAGCCGTTCCGCGCCCGATTGCGGCGGGGAGACGGCCCGGCCGTGCGCCGTGGTGACGGCCAGACAGTTCACCAGGAGGACCGCGAGCTCCACCCACCTGCCAACATAACTGTCTATTTCGAGTTGACCAGTGATGCGCCATGGATCTATCGTCACCGTCATAGCCTATATAGACAGTGAGGACTTTGATGACGTCCAGATCGCTCGCGCGCCACATGTGGCATCAGATCGAGCCGGTGCACGCGACGCTCTACTTCAGCCCCCACGCGTTCGAGGAGGCGGCGGAGCTCGGCTACGACGTCGGATCGCGCTGGCCGAGCTACTTCGCCTGGCGTACGGCCCCGATGGGCGCCGCCGGCCCGAGACTGGTGGCCGCCACCTTCTACAGCTTCAGCCCCTCGATGATCGCCGAGTACGTGCCCGCCGTCTGGGCCGTCGCGACACCGCGGCAGGTGCTCGACGCCCGGCGGCGGGCGGTGGACCGCACGCTCCGCGCGCTGTACGCGGAGGCGGGCGCTCTGGAGGAGGCGGCCGAACTGGCGGTCAAGGCGGCGCAGAGCGCCGAGCTCGCTCACCGGCCGCTGGCCGCGGCCAACCTCGACCTGCCCTGGCCGGACGAGCCGCACCTGGCCCTGTGGCAGGCGTACACGGTGCTGCGCGAGCACCGCGGCGACGGGCACCTGACCGCCCTGAGCGCCGCCGGCCTGGACGCCTGCGAGGCGCTGGTCTCCTTCGCCTCCGTCGGGGCCGCCCCGGACGCCGGCTTCGCCGGACGGGGCTGGAGCGCCGAGGAGTGGGCCGCCGCGCGGGAACGGCTGGCGGCCCGCGGCCTCGTCGACGCCGATGGCAGGGCCACCCCGGCCGGGCACGCCCTGCGTGACCAGGTGGAGCGGCTCACCGACGAGCTGGCCGCCGGACCGTGGCAGGCGCTGGGCGAGGCGGGAGCCGAGCGCCTGGCCGAGCTCAACCGTCCCCTGCTGGGTGCCGTGTTCGAGGCGGGGCTGCTGCCGATGACGAGCACCCTGGGCATCGGCAAGGTGCGGGTGCCCGCGTGAACCTCGAACGCCTCACCGGCCAGGACGCGCTCGCCCGTGCCGCCCACCTGGTGCGGATCTACCGGTCCGCGTTCGGCGAGCCGCCCTGGTGCGAGGACGGGCGCGCCGCCGACGCCTTCGCCGAGCGGCTGAGCACGGACGTCCACCGCCCGGGGTTCACGGCGGTCCTGGCGCACGACCACGGCGAGCCCGCGGGTTTCGGGACGGCATGGCGCACCCGGAGCCCCTTCCCCGTGGGCCGCTCCTACGACCTCGTCCGCGCCGAGCTCGGCGACGCGGTGGAGACCCGCCTGGTGGGAGCGCTGGAGGTGGACGAGCTGGCGGTGAGCCCGCACGCGCGCGGTCAGGGCCTGGCCGGACGCATCCTCGACCTGCTGCGCGACGGCGACGACGCCTGCTGGCTGCTCACCGCTCCGCGAGCGGTCGACGCGATCAGGCTCTACGAGCGGCTCGGCTGGCGGCGTCTGACCGCCCCCGAGGCTGGCATCGTGGTGTTCGCAACCACGGGATCCGCCGGCGCCGGCTGCCGCGAAGCCGCCGGGCCGACGCGTTCAAGCCGCGTGGTGGCGGTACCAGTCGAGGGTCGCGGCGATGCCGTCGGCGTGCGGGGTGACCTTGACCGGGCCGAATGCCTTGCGGAAGGCTGAGTCGTCGGCGACGAAGGGGCGGTCGCGCTGGTACCAGGTCTCGCCGAGTGCGCGAACGGTCGGGTTGAACAGTCCGATGAGGCGCTGCATTCCCCGGCCGAGTCCGGCGATGTTCGGCTTGTCTTCGGTGGCGGCTCGTACGAG
>NZ_JBEXDT010000138.1:0-16153 GCF_040605905.1 Nonomuraea sp. NPDC005501
GGTCACGCGGCGCCGCCGCTCACCCGTGCGCCGGGCCAGCGCCGCGCCCAGCACGGCCAGGTCGATCGCGTCGCCGGCCACCCTGGTCCACGCCCACCGCGCCGGGGTACGGCCGCCCAGCAGCATGCCCGCGTGCAGGAGCTCCCGCCCGCCGACGAGTCTCGTGACGCCCTTGGCCGCCGGGGAGTCGTCGACGCCGGCCAGACGCGTGACGGCGTCGGTCGCCGCCAGTTGCGCCGTGCCCAGCGCCAGACTGACCCATCCCAGGGTCCGGGCGAATCTGTCGGTCGTGGTGCTCATGTGTGTCGTCACCGCCGGTCCATCTCCTTTCCGAACGGTCCCTCCCCGAACGGCGCCCGTGACTCCGGGCCTTCTCCGCCCGTACCCGGATGCCCAGGGGTGACACGGTGCGGGATGGATCGGGCCGAACGCCCGTGAGGCGGGACTGCTCAGAGGGCGTCAGCCGCGCAGGAGGGCGAGGGTGCGGGCCTGCTCGCTCGCCTCGCTCGCCGACGTCCCACCCGCGACCGGGCCGCGGCTGGAGCCGGCGCGGGAGACCGACACCCTGCTGGGCGGCCTCGTCCGGCAGGCCCAGGAGGAGGGCGGCGTGCGCCGCGACATCACCCCGCAGGACGTGCTCGACCTGCCCAACGTGGCGATCTGCCGTCCCGGCGCCCGGCCTGACGACCCGCTCACGACCGTCCTGCTCGACGGGCTCAGGGCCACCCGTCCCCTGAGACGGCGCGACCGGAGGCCGGAAGTTCACCCGGCCTCCACCCGGCGGTCCGGATGTCCCGGTCAGGCGGGGTAGGGGGTGGGCATGCGCTACCACGCACTGGCCTGCGACTACGACGGGACCCTCGCCAGGAACGGCCGGGTCGAGCCGGAGACGGTCGAGGCGCTGGAGCGGCTCTCCCGGGCCGGGGTCAAGCTGCTCATGGTGACCGGGCGCGAGCTGGAGGACCTGCTGGAGGTCTTCCCGGACGCCGGGGTGTTCGACCTCGTGGTCGCCGAGAACGGCGGCCTGCTGTACGACCCCGCGCAGCGGCACGCCGAGCCGCTGGCCGCCGCGCCGCCGCCCGAACTCGCCGAGCGGCTGCGCGCCGAGGGGGTCAGCCCGCTCGGCGTCGGACGGGTGCTGGTCGCCACGAGGACCCCGTACGACGTCCAGGTCCTCGCCGCGATCCGTGACCTGGGCCTGGAGCTACAGGTGATCTACAACAAGGGCGCGGTCATGGTGCTGCCCCCAGGAGTGAACAAGGCGAGCGGCCTGGCCGCCGCTGCCGAGCGCCTGGAACTGTCGCCGCGCAGCGTCGTCGCGGTCGGCGACGCGGAGAACGACCACGCCTTCCTCACCGCCGCCGAGTGCGGGGCCGCCGTCGCCAACGCCCTGCCCTCGCTCAAGGACACCTGCGACGTGCGCCTGGCGGGCGAGGCCGGCGCCGGGGTGAGGGAGCTGGCCGGGCTGATGCTGTCGGGCGAGCTGGACGCCGTGGAGGTGCCCCGCAGGCACATCCTCCTCGGCGACGCCGACGGCGACAGCGACGCCGATGACGGCGACAGCGGCGGTGAGGTGCGGCTGCCCCCGTACGGGGTGGGGATGATGGTGGCCGGCCCGTCCGGGAGCGGCAAGTCAACGGTGACCACGGCGCTGCTGGAGCGGCTGGTCGGCGCCGGCTACCAGTGCGTGATCGTCGACCCGGAGGGCGACTACGCCGACTACCCCGGCGTGATCGTCCTCGGCGACCCGGAGCGGGTGCCCGCCGTCGAGGAGGTGCTGCACGCGCTGCGGCTGCCGGATCACAGCGTCGTGGTCAACCTGATCGGGCTGCGGCTGCGGGACCGGCCCGCGTACTTCGCCGAGCTGCTGCCCCGCCTCGCCTCCCTGCGGGCCGGGCTCGGTCACCCGCACTGGGTCGTGGTCGACGAGGTCCACCACGTGATGCCCGCCGAGCTGAGGCACGTGCCGTTGCACGCGGCCGGGGACGTCGGCTCGCTGCTGATGATCACCGTTCATCCCGACGCGGTGAGCCCGGCCGCCCTGCGGCTCATGACCTCCGTCCTGGCCGTGGGCCGGGACCCCGCGGCCACGCTGGCGGCCTTCGCCACCGCCGCCGGGTACGACCCGCCGCGCGCGGGGTCGCCGCGGGACGGCGACCTCGCGCTGTGGCGGGTCGGCACGGAACGGGCGCGGCGCGTCACGCCGGCGCCCGGCGAGGTGGAGCGGACGCGGCACCGGCGCAAGTACGCGGCCGGCACCATGTCCAAGGACAAGAGCTTCTACTTCACCGGCCCCGAGGGACGGCTGCGGCTGCGGGCGCGCAACCTGCACACGTTCGTCGAGCTGGCCGAGGGCGTGGACGACGAGACGTGGCTGCACCACCTGCGGCGGGGCGACTACTCCACCTGGATCCGCGAGAGCCTGGGCGACGCGGACCTGGCGGACGAGGTCGCGGAGGCGGAGCGGGACTGCCGTGAGGAGCCGGAGTCCGGGCGGCGGCGGATCGCCGGCCTCATCGCCGACCGCTACACGCTGCCCGCCGAGCCCACCGACTACGACCCCGACCACGACGACACCTGAGAACGACACGCCCAGGCGTTCAGGCCATGGCGGCCAGGCGGGCCCGTACCCGGGCGATGACCTCCTGCGGCATCGGGGCGTAGCCGAGCAGCGACAGGTACGACTGGCCCGCGTTGCCCGCCGCGTACCGCAGGAAGCTCCGGGTGAGCGGCGCCGCCCCCCGCGCGCAGACGATCTCGTAGGTGACCACCACGATCGGGTAGGCCCCCCGCCTCCTGCCCGTGTAGTCGAGTGTCATCACCAGGCCGCCGCCTCCGTCGTCAATCCGGGCGTTCTCCAGCCCCTGGGTCGCGCCCTCGGGTGACAGCGCGACGAACTCGCCCGCGCCGTTGCGGACCCTCGCCGTGGCCAGCCCCGCGCGGCCCGCGAACCCGTACTCCACGTACCCGATCGACCCCCAGCCGTCCCGGATGGCCCTGGCCATGCCGTCGGAGCCCTGGACACCGCGTCCCGCCACCGGCCACGTTCCCCACGACCGGTGTGACGGGGAGCCGCCCGCGGCCAGGTAGGCGGCGAAGCCGTGGCTCGTGCCCGAGTCGTCGGAGCGGTGGAGGACCTCGATGTCCCTCTGGGGGAGGTCCGCGCCGGGGTTCTCCGCGGCGATCGACGGGTCGTCCCAGGCGGTGATCCGCCCGCCGAACACCCCGGCGAGGGTGCCGGGCGACAGCCTCAGGCCCGGCACGGACGGCAGGTTGTAGGCCACCGCGATCGGGCCCGCCACCATCGGCAGGTGCAGCGCCCGGCCGCGGCACCTGCTGTCGGCCGCCGCCTGCTCCTGAGGGTTCATCGCGCGGTCCGAGCCCGCGAACGCGGTGGCGCCCCCGATGAAGTCGCGCACCCCGGCGCCGGAGCCGTTGGCCCGGTAGCCGATCCTCGTGCCGGGATGGATCGCCTGGAAGTCCGCCCGCCAGGCGTTCATCGCCGTGAGCTGCGCCGTCGAGCCCGACGCGACGATCGTGTCCGTACGGTCCGAGGCGGTCGCGGTCGTCGCGGGCAGGCTCCGCAGCACGTGAACCGTCAGCCCGGCGGCGGTGAGCAGCATGGACAGGAGCATCGCGGTCATCTTCGACACATATGCGAGGTTATGAAGGCGTCATGACCGAAGGGTGAACCCTCGTGCAGGTCGATCAGAAAGAAAGCCCAGCATGTGGTCAAGACTTGGACAAGATCCGGCTCGGGTGGCGTGGCGAGCGAGCGTGTCACGGTGATCGCCGCGCCCCGCGACCCGCACCGGACGACGCCGGCGGGGCCGGAGGCGACAGGGCTGGAGCCGGCGGGTTCAGTGGCCGGCGCCGGCCAGGTTGAGGCCGACGACGCCGCCGAGGATGAGGGCGATCGACACGATCTTGAGAAGGGACGCGTCCTCGCCGAGGGCGACCATGCCCAGGACGGCGGTGCCCACCGCGCCGATGCCCGTCCACACCGCGTAGGCCGTGCCGACCTCCAGGCTCTTCAGGGCGAACGCGAGCAGGGCGAAGCCGGCGACCGCGAAGACGCCGAAACCGATGCTCGGCAGCAGCGACGAGAACCCGTTGCTGAGCTTGAGCGAGTAGGCCATGGCGACCTCGAACAGGCCGGCGGCGACGATCATGAACCAGGCCATGACGGCTCCTCTCTGGGAGCGTCGTCTTGTCAGGCCGGGTACGGCGCGTCTCGTCCGGGCGGGTCCCGCAACGGGCCCGCGTTCAGGGCAACGGCCGGCGGCCCGGCCGCATTCCCCACCCACGGCGGACGCCAGGAATAGATCGGGCCAAACCGGGCAGGACCCCGCTCGTGCCAGGTAGTGGGTGGTTCGCCCGCTGGCCGGTGATCCGGCAGCTCAGGGGCGAGGACGGGCGAGGCGGCGCCGCGCGCTCCGCCCGCACCGACGCGCTCCGGCCCCGCACCGAGGAGGCCGACAAGGTCGCCCGCTCCGTCTGCCCGTACTGCGCGGTCGGCTGCGGCCAGCTCGTCTACGTCAAGGACGGCCGGGTCACCCAGATCGAGGGCGACCCCGACTCGCCGATCTCGCGCGGGCGGCTGTGTCCGAAGGGCTCGGCCAGCAAGCAGCTCGTGACCCATCCTGGCCGCCGGACGCAGGTGCTCCACCGCAGGCCGTACGGCACGGGATGGGAGCGGCTCGACCTGGCGACCGCGATGGAGATGATCGCCGACCGGGTGGTGCGCACGCGGCGGGAGACGTGGCAGGAGACCCACGAGGGCAGGGTCGTGCGCCGCACGATGGGCATCGCCGGCCTGGGCGGGGCGACGCTCGACAACGAAGAGAACTACCTGATGAAGAAGCTCTACACCGCCCTCGGCGCCATCCAGGTGGAGAACCAGGCCCGTATTTGACACTCCGCCACCGTCCCCGGTCTGGGGACCAGTTTCGGGCGTGGCGGCGCGACCACCTTCCAGCAGGATCTGGCGAGGGCGGACTGCATCGTCATCCAGGGCTCCAACATGGCCGAATGCCACCCCGTGGGCTTCCAGTGGGTGATGGAGGCCAAGCAGCGGGGCGCCCGGGTCTTCCACGTGGACCCGCGCTTCACCCGCACCAGCGCGGTGGCCGACCGGCACCTGCCGATCCGCGCGGGCAGTGACATCGTCCTGCTCGGCGCGCTGATCAACCACGTGCTGGAGAACGGGCTCGACTTCCGCGACTACGTGCTGGCCTACACCAACGCCGCCACGATCGTGTCGGAGGACTTCCGCGACACCGAGGACCTCGACGGGCTGTTCTCCGGCTGGGACCCGGAGAGCGCCACGTACGACCCGAGCAGCTGGGCCTACGAGTCCACGGGCGAACCGGCAGCGGACGAGCACGCCGAGGGCGGCCCGCGGCATGCCGCCGCGGCGGGGGCCGACACCTACGGCGCGGGCGGCGCCGGCGCGCACCCCAGCCCGAGAACCGACCCGACGCTGACCGACCCGCGCTGCGTCTACCAGATCCTCAGGCGGCACTTCGCCCGCTACACCCCGGAGCTGGTCGAGCGGCTGTGCGGCATCTCCCGGGACGGCTTCGCCGAGCTGGCCGAGGCCGTCACCGCCAACTCCGGCCGGGAGCGCACCACCGCCTGGGTCTACTCGGTCGGCTGGACCCAGCACACCGTCGGCGCGCAGTACATCCGCACCGCCTCGATCCTGCAGCTCCTCCTCGGCAACATGGGCCGGCCCGGCGGCGGCATCATGGCGCTGCGCGGTCACGCCAGCATCCAGGGCTCCACCGACATCCCGACGCTGTTCAACATCCTGCCCGGCTACCTCGCCATGCCCGACGCCCACCGGCACGACGACCTGAACCACTACCTGCGGAGCGAGGGCGGCGAGACCGGCTTCTGGGGCAACCGGCGCTCGTACCTGGTGAGCCTGCTCAAGGCGTGGTGGGGCGAGGCGGCGACCGAGGACGACGACTTCTGCTTCGAGTACCTGCCGCGCCTGACCGGCGACCACGGCCACTACACCACCGTGATGGGCCAGATCGACGGCACCGTCAAGGGCTACTTCGTGATCGGGGAGAACCCCGCCGTCGGCTCCTCCGGCGGCCGGGCGCAGCGCCTCGGCCTGGCCAACCTCGACTGGCTCGTGGTCCGCGACCTGACCCTGGTGGAGACCGCCACGTTCTGGCGGGACGGCCCGGAGCTGGAGACCGGCGAGCTGCGCACCGAGGACATCGGCACCGAGGTGTTCTTCCTGCCCGCCGCCAGCCACGTGGAGAAGGAGGGCAGCTTCACCAACACGCAGCGGCTGCTCCAGTGGCGCGAGAAGGCGCTCGACCCGCCCGGCGACTGCCGCAGCGACCTGTGGTTCTACTACCACCTCGGCAGGCTCGTCAGGCAGCGGATGACCGGCGACGAGATGGACCGCCCGGTACGTGAGCTGACCTGGGACTACCCCGAGCAGGGCGAGCACCGGGACCCCTCGGCCGAGGCCGTGCTCCGCGAGATCAACGGGGTGGGCCCCGACGGGCGGGCTCTGTCGTCGTCCACGGCGCTCAAGCCCGACGGGTCCACCGCCTGCGGGTGCTGGATCTACTGCGGCGTCTACGCCGACGAGGTCAACCAGGCCGCCCGCCGCCGCCCCGGCCGCGAGCAGAGCGTCGTGGCGCCCGAATGGGGCTGGGCGTGGCCGGCCAACCGGCGCATCCTCTACAACCGGGCCTCCGCCGACCCCGACGGGCGCCCGTGGAGCGAGCGCAAGGCGTACGTGTGGTGGGACGCCGAGCGGGGCGAGTGGACCGGCCACGACGTGCCCGACTGCGAGATCGGCAAGCCGCCCGGCTATGTGCCGCCGGAGGGCGCGCGGGCCGAGGCCGCGCTCGCCGGCACCGACCCGTTCATCATGCAGTCCGACGGCAAGGGCTGGCTGTACGTGCCGGCGGGGCTCGCCGACGGGCCGCTGCCCGCCCACTACGAGCCGCACGAGTCGCCGGTCCCCAATCCGCTGTACGGCCAGCGGGCCAACCCCGCCCGCCGCACCTACGACCGCCCCGAGAGCCCGTACAACGCGCCGGGGCCGGCCTTCCCGTACGTGCTGACCACGTACCGGCTGACCGAGCACCACACGGCGGGCGGCATGAGCCGGCCGCTGGCCTACCTCGCCGAGCTGCAGCCCGAGCTGTTCTGCGAGATCGACCCGCGGCTCGCGGCCCGCCTGCGGCTGGCCGACGGCGACTGGGCCACGATCGTGACCAGCCGGGCCGTCCTGGAGGCCAGGGTGCTGGTCACCGGGCGCATGAAGCCGCTGCGCGTCGAGGGCAGGGTGATCCACCAGGTCGGGCTGCCGTACCACTGGGGGTGGGGCGGCGGCGGCCTGGTCACCGGCGACGTCGTCAACGACCTGACGCCGCTGGTGCTCGACCCGAACGTCTACATCCAGGAGGGCAAGGCGATGACCTGCGACGTACGGCCGGGCCGGCGGCCGAGGGGCCGGGCGGCGCTCGACCTGCTGGAGACGTACCGCCATGGCTGAGCGGATGGGGTTCTTCACCGACACCAGCGTCTGCATCGGGTGCAAGGCGTGCGAGGTGGCCTGCAAGGAGTGGAACCAGCTGCCCGACGACGGGTTCGTCTTCGAGGCCACCTCCTACGACAACACCGGCATGCTGGGCGCGAGCACGTGGCGACACGTGGCGTTCATCGAGCAGTCGCGCCCGGTGGCCGTCCACGGCGACCAGGCCGGCGACGGCGACGGCGACGGGGTGGACCGGTGGCTGATGTCCTCCGACGTGTGCAAGCACTGCACGCACGCCGCCTGCCTGGACGTCTGCCCGACGGGGGCGCTGTTCCGCACCGAGTTCGACACGGTGGTGGTGCAGGCCGACATCTGCAACGGTTGCGGCTACTGCGTGCCCGCCTGCCCGTACGGGGTCATCGACCGGCGGGAGGACGACGGGCGCGCCTGGAAGTGCACGATGTGCTACGACCGGCAGCGCGGCGGCCTCGAACCGGCCTGCGCCAAGGCGTGCCCCACCGACTCGATCCAGTTCGGGCCCCTGGACGAGCTGCGGGAGCGCGCCGAGGAGCGGGTGACGCGGCTGCGCGCCGACGGCCACGAGGAGGCCCGCCTGTACGGCGAGAGCCCGTCCGACGGGGTGGGGGGAGCGGGGGCGTTCTTCCTGCTCCTGGACGAGCCCGAGGTGTACGGCCTGCCGCCGGACCCGGTGGTGACCACGCGTGACCTGCCGGCGATGTGGCGCTGGGCGGGCGCGGCGGCTCTGTCCACGGCGGGCACGGTGGCCCTCGCCTTCCTGGGGTCGCGACGGGCCCTTCCCGGGCGCGGTGCCCGGTGAAGGGCGAGAAGGCCGTCGTGCCGGAGGCCGAGTTCCGCTCGTACTACGGCCGCCCGGTGATCAAGGCGCCAGTCTGGCACGAACCCCACATGCCGACATATCTCTATCTGGGTGGTATGTCTGGCGTGTCATCGTCGATGGCCGTCATGGCCCGGCTCACCGGCAACCCGCGCCTCGCCCGGACCGCCCGCGTCGCCGCGGCCGTGGGAGCGGCCACCGGCGCCGCCCTCCTCGCCGCCGAGCTGGGCAGACCCGAGCGGTTCCTCAACATGCTGCGCGTCTTCAAGCCCACCTCGCCGATGAGCGTCGGCTCGTGGATCCTGGCCGCCCAGGGCGGGCTGTCGGCCGCCGCCGCCACCTCCGACCTGACCGGCGTCCTGCCCGCAGCCGGGGACGCGGCGCTCCTGGCCACCGCGCTGACCGGCCCGCTGACCGCCACCTACACCGCCGTCCTGGTCGCCGACACCGCCGTGCCCGCCTGGCACGAGGCGTACCGGGAGCTGCCGTTCCTGTTCGCGGGCAGCGCGATGGCCGCCGCCGGGGGAGTCGCCATGCTGGCCACGCCGAGGGCCCAGGCCGGTCCGGCGAGGGCGGTGGCGGCGCTGGGCGCCGCCGTCGAGACTGCGGCGGGCACGGTCATGGAGCGGCGGCTCGCCATGGCGGGCCGCCCGTACCAGGAGGGGCGGGCGGGCCGCCTCATGGGGACCGCCCGGATGCTGACGGCCGGGGGAGGGCTGCTCGCGGCGGTCGCCGGGCGCAGCCGCGTGCTGACCGCGTTGTCCGGCCTCGCCCTCACGGCGGGCTCCCTGTGCACCCGCTTCGGCGTCCTGGAGGCGGGCCGCGCCTCGGCCGCCGACCCCGCGTACACGATCGTGCCCCAGCGCGAGCGCCTCGACGCCGCCTCCTGACGGCCTGGACCGGCGGACCCGCACCCGCGACCAATGGCATCAGGGCCACCAGCATGGTCCTCGCGAGGACGCGCTACGCGCGAGGCGGCTCGGGCCGCGTCCAGCGGGGGGCCGAGCCCCCCGCACCCCCAGGCAGGGGTCCTCCGGCCCCCTGCACCCCCGAGCCTGGGCCGAGTACCGCATGGTGAGGGGGATGAACCGGGGATCGCGCTGCAGGCTGATGGTACGACAATTCGTACAGGTGCCCGCCCCTGATCAGAACCGACACTTCGAAGGGCCGCTCATCGTCGCTGTAGACGACAGGGAACTGGCGGAACACAGGCACGTCAGGTGGAAGATCCACCTCTTGTTCGCGCGTGCCGCCGGTTCACGACCGGCAGTTCACGGACACTGCGTCTTCTGCGGCAGCACCCCGATCGTGAGGTCCACCAGGCTTCCCGGAGGGGTCAGCGTGCCGGCAGCCGGGGTCTGATCGGAGACGGTGTTGTTGTGATTGCACGTCTTGTCGACGACCTTGTTCACCCTGCCGACGACGAGGCCCGCGGAGTTCAGGATCGACGTGGCCGCGTCCTTGGTCTCGTCGAGCACGTTCGGCACCCGCACCACGTTGAGCTTCTGCCAGGTCGAACCGTTGGACCACCTGATGGTGCTCGGCGCCTGCACTTTGGCGGTGTACGTGGCGTCGTCGGGGAAGGTGACCAGGATGGTGTCGCTGTTGATCACGACACCGGTGGCGGTCGGACGGTGCTGGGAGGACATGTCCACCGTCAGGATGTCGTTGACGTCCGAGATCACCGGCCGCGCGGACCCCCCGTCGGTGAACGTGCCGTTGACGTCGAACACCAGCGGTGTCGCTGCGGCGTCGGCGGCTCCTGCTCCTGCCATGGTCAGGGCGGTGGCCAGGGCCGCCGCCAGCGCCCCTCCGAGGATCTTGTTGTGGACTCGCACGACTGCCTTCCCTCTGGGGCCCGGTCCAGATGTGAGCGGGTATGGGCCCCGATTCACCGCGTCACGGTCGGTCACGATCAGCATGGGCGGCTGCGTGACCCGGCCGCCATACGAGGGTCTGCGTATGCCGCAAGGCCCTGGCAGCCGCATACTCTGAATGCGGCCTGCGGGTGAAGGGGGAACCTGATGGGGAGCTCGTCATCACTCAGCGATCTGGATCTGCGCACCTTGGCGGGGATCGTCAGCGAGGACCGCACCGATGTGCCGGCGCAGGGGCTGCCACCGTCTCTGCTCAGTGACCTGATGGGCCAGATCCGCTGTGACGAGCTGACCGTCGCAGGCTTCGACAGTCACCGGCAGGCGTGGTGGATGGCGCAGGTCGGCCCTGGTGGTGACGAGACGACCGATGAGGGCGCCGACGCGACGCACTGGGAACACTACTGGGACTGCCGGCCCTGCAGTTACCCCGACCGCAGCGGCGACCTGCGCAGCGTCGTGACGATCGCCGACTTCTACTCGGCCAGACAATGGCACAGCACCGGCATGTACGGCGACTATTTCCGGCCTCTGGGGATCGAGCACGAGCTCATGCTCTGCCTGCCCGCCGGGACGCCCGGGACCGGCGGGCTCGGCCGGACCTTGCGGATATTCCTGTTCCGTGGGCCCGGCCCCGACTTCTCCGAGCGCGACCGCGCGCTGCTCACGTTGCTGCGGCCGCACCTGCACGAGGCCTACCTGGACGCCGAACGGCGCCGGCATCCCGCTCCCCGGCTCACGCCCCGGCAGTGGCAACTGCTGCACCTGCTCGCCGCGGGACACACCAACCTCCAGATCGCCCGCCGGCTGGGCGTGTCCGAAGGAACCGTGCGCAAGCACCTGGAGAACGCCTACCGGCGGCTGCAGGTCTCCAACCGCATGGAAGCGGTCACCCGCGCGTTCCCGGAGGGAGTCGTGAGCTGTCTTCCCGGTTCGGAAGGCGATCCGGGACACGTGCGGAGTGCGTGAGTCCGTCAGGCGGCCCTGGCCTGGCGGCGGTAGCCGCCGGGGGCGATGCCGTACTCCCGCTTGAACGCCCTGGCCAGGGCGAACTCCGTGCTGTAGCCCGTCCGGGCGGCGACGGTGAGCAGCGGGACGTCGGAGTCGCGCAGCAGCTTGGCGGCCAGCGTCAGGCGCCAGCGGGTCAGGTAGGCCATGGGCGGTTCGCCGACCAGGGTGGTGAACCTCCTGGCGAAGGCGGCGCGGGAGAGCCCGGAGCGTACGGCCAGGGACTCCACCGTCCACGGAGCCGAGGGGGTGTCGTGGACGGCCGCCAGCGCCGGGGCGACCGCCGGGTCGCGGAGCGCGGCGGACCAGCCTTCCGCTTCGGCGGGCTGGTCCTCCAGCCAGGCGCGCAGGATGTACAGCAGCAGCGAGTCGATCAGCGCAGGCACGATGCCTTCCGAGCCGATACGCGGATTCTCCAGCTCCGCGCCGAGCAGCCGCACCACGGCGCTGAGCTCGACATGGCGGCCGTGCCGCGTGCGCAGGTGGACCACCTCGGGCAGCTGCCGGACCAGCGGGTGCGGCCGGGCCATGTCGAGGTGGTAGTTGCCGCACAGCAGGGTGGTGCGCGTTCCGGCGCCGCCGAGCACGACCGACCCGATCGGTGGAGCCTTGGTGTAGCGCTCCGGTCCCGGCACCTCGCCCGGAGTGCTGGGGTGGTCGGCCAGGACGTGGCGGGACCCGCTGCGCAGGAACACCACGTCGCCGACGCCCAACGGGATCGGCTCCAGGCGCGGGGCGTCCACGGGGACGAGCCAGCACGAGCCGTGCAGCACCACGTGGAAGCCGGCGCCCGCGGCGGGCGGCAACCGCAGCCCCCAAGGCGCGTGGCCGTCGGTGCGGACGGAGGTGGGATGCCCGGTCCGCATCGACTCCAGCGCGCCGGCGAGGATGTCCATGTCGTGATTTATACCGTCAGGACGAGCTTTCCGCGGACCTGGCCACCCTCCAGCACTTCGTGCGCCTTCCCGGCTTCCTCCAGCGGAAAGGTCTCCTGGACGTGCGGGCGGATCGCGCCGGCGTCGACCAGCGCGGCGATGGCCTCCAGTGCCGCGTAGTCGGGCTCGACCGACACACCCGCGAAGCGCCGCCCCGCGGCCTCCACCCGCGCGGCGAGCTCCGCGTTCGCGTGCTCCATGATGCTCACGAGGATCCCGCCGGGCTTGAGTACGGCCAGCGAGCTCTCCCCCCGCGCGTTGGAGTCGAAGACGACGTCCACGTCACGGACCGCCTCGGTGAAGTCGACCGTCTGGTAGTCGATCACCTCGTCGGCGCCGAGAGAGCGGACGAACTCGTGCTTGCCCGCGCTGGCCAGCGCGATCACGTACGCGCCGCGGGCCTTGGCGATCTGCACCGCCAGGTGGCCGACCCCGCCCGCGGCCCGGTGGATCAGCACCCGGTCACCCGCCTGGACGCCCGCCGCGTCCACCAGCCCCTGCCACGCGGTGAGCCCGGCCAGGGGAAGGGCCGCGGCCTGGACATGGTCCAGGGACGCGGGCTTGCGGGCCACCTGGCGGGAGGGGGTGGCCACGTACTCGGCGTAGCCGGTCGCGGCGCGGGGGAAGAACGGCATGCCGTACACCTCCTCGCCCACCTTGTACCGGGCGCCGGGAGCGGCCTCCTCCACGACACCGGAGATGTCCCAGCCGACGCCGAACGGCGGCTGACCGAGAAGCGGATAGGCGCCGGACCTCACGGCGACGTCGACCGGGTTCAGCCCGCTGGCCCGCACCCGGACCAGGACCTCGCCCGACAGCGGCTCCGGGCGGTCGGCCTCGACGACGCGCAGGACCTCGGGGCCGCCGAAAGAACTCTGGATGACAGCACGCATGGGGGACGCTCCTCAGATGGTTCGATCTGTCACGGTCGACCCTAGGAACGCCGGACGACGCGAAGAATGGCCGGCTGTCTTCGCCGCATACCCCGGCGTCTCACCCTGTCGTGGGCGCCCGGCGCGGCGGTGTGTCCCACTAGCATGCGGAAAGGAGGAGAACCGGTTTGCCCGGGCTTGACTGACTTTTGGCGAGGAGCGGCGGCATGTTCGAGAAGTTCACCGACCGGGCGCGGCGTGTGGTGGTCCTGTCCCAGGAAGAGGCCAGGATGCTCGCCCACGACCACATCGGCACCGAGCATGTCCTCCTCGGTCTGATCCGTGAAGGCGAGGGCGTGGGCGCCGCGGTCCTCAAGGGTATGGGCCTGACCCTTGAAGAGGTGCGCCGGCAGGTCGAGGAGAGCCAGGGCCGAGGCCGGTCCGCCACGCCGGGGCACCTGGCCTTCACCCCGCCGGCCACCCAGGTTCTCCAGGGGGCGAACCGGGAGTCCTTGCAGCGCGGCCTCGACTACATCGGCACCGAGCACATCCTGCTCGCGCTCGTCCGCGACGGCGAGAGCGTCGCGGCCCGGCTGCTGGTCGGGCTCGGAGCCGACCTCGACCAGGTCGCGCGGACCACGGACGAGCTCGTCCGGCAGTACGTGTCCCGGTAGGGCGCCGGAAGGGTCACACCCCCGGAGGCCGTCACAGGCCGGCGACGTCGTCCCGGAGTGCGGTCAGCGCAGGCGCAGGTGCGGCCCCTCGAAGGGGACGAGTTCGCCGATGACCGGCGCGCCGGGGATCTCGCCGGCCACCAGGAGGCCGCCGGAGGTCTGGGCGTCGGCGAGCAGCAGCAGCTCGTCCTCGCCGTAGCCGCCGGGATCCAGCCGGGGGCGTACCCAGTCGAGGTTGCGGCGCGTGCCGCCGCTCACGTACCCGTCGCGCAGCGCCTCCCGGGCCCCTTCCAGGTACGGCACCGCCGCCACGTCCACCACCGCCGTCACCCGGCCGGCCCTGGCGAGCTTGTAGAGGTGGCCGAGCAGGCCGAACCCGGTCACGTCCGTGGCGCACTCCGCCCCGGCGGCCAGGGCGGCCCGGGACGCGTCGCGGTTCAGCGTGGTCATCGCGGCGACCGCCTGCTCGAACACCTCACCCGTCGCCTTGTGCCGCGTGTTCAGCACCCCGACGCCGAGCGGCTTGGTCAGCGAGATCGGCAGGCCGGGCCGGCCGGCGCCGATGCGCAGCAGCCGCCCCGGGTCGGCCAGGCCCGTGACCGCCATGCCGTACTTCGGCTCGGGGTCGTCCACGCTGTGGCCGCCCGAGACGTGGCAGCCGGCCGCGCGCGCCACGTCCAGGCCGCCGCGCAGCACCTCCTCCGCCAGCTCCAGGGGCAGCCGCTCGCGGGGCCAGCCCAGCAGGTTCACCGCGACCAGCGGCTCCCCGCCCACCGCGTACACGTCCGACAGGGCGTTGGCCGCCGCCACCCGGCCCCAGTCGTACGGGTCGTCCACCACGGGCGTGAAGAAGTCGGCCGTCACCACCACCGCCCGGCCGCCGTCCAGACGCACTACGGCCGCGTCGTCGCCGTCGTCAAGCCCGACGATCAGCTCACCGGCCGGTGACACGGGCGCGGGCGTGCCGGCGAGGGCGGCGACGATGGTCTCCAGCTCGCCGGGCGGGATCTTGCAGGCGCAGCCGCCGCCGTGCGCGTACCCGGTCAGCCGGACCGCGCCCGGTTCCGGGCGGGCCTTGGGCGCAGTGCCGACACTCAAGCCGTTCGAGTCGGTGATGCCGCTCACCTCGCTCATGCCGCGTCGCTTAGGTCGCTTAGGTCGCTTACGTCGCTCATGTCGCTCGTGTCGTCCAGGTCGCCCATGTCGCTCACGCTGGCCTCGCACAGGTCTGTCCGCGTCGGTGTGTGCCGCTTCGACCCGTACCCGCGCGCGGGTAGGTTCTCCCTTGGAGGCGTCTGGGCGCCTGGTGGCCCCCGCGGTCTTCAAAACCGACGAGGCCGAGGTCCTCGGCCTGGCGGGTTCGATTCCCGTCCGCCTCCGCTTATGTTCGGAACGTGGACCTGCGAAGGCGTGTGCCGCGGACCGACGCCGTGCTCGCCGACCCGCGGCTGGCCGAGGCCGCCGGGCGGCTGGGCCGGGCGGTCGTCAAGGAGGCCGTGGCGCGGGCCCAGGAGCGGGCGCGGCGCGGCGAGATCGGCCCCGAGGAGGTGGCCGACGCGGCGGTGACCGCCCTCCCGGCGCGGGCCGCGGGCCTGCGCCCCGTCCTCAACGCGACGGGCGTGCTCGTCCACACCAACCTCGGCCGGGCGCCGCTGTCGGCCGCCGCCGTCGAGGCGATGGCCGCCGCGGCGGGCCACGCCGACGTGGAGTTCGACCTGGCCTCGGGAGCCCGGGCGCGGCGCGGCCGGAGCACGCTCGACGCGCTGGCCCGCGCCGTCCCCGCCGCCGGGGACGTCCACGTCGTCAACAACAACGCCGCCGCGCTCGTCCTCGCGGCCACCGCGCTGGCCGCCGGCCGCGAGATCGTGATCAGCAGGGGCGAGCTGGTGGAGATCGGCGACGGGTTCCGCATCCCCGACCTGCTCGTCTCCACCGGGGCACGGCTGCGCGAGGTCGGCACCACCAACCGCACCTCCGTCCGCGACTACGCGGACGCCGTCGGGCCGGAGACGGGTTTCGTGCTCAAGGTCCATCCGTCGAACTTCCGGATCGAGGGCTTCACCGGCTCCGCCCAGGTTTCCGAGCTGGCCGGGCTGGGCGTGCCCGTCGTCGTGGACATCGGCTCCGGGCTGCTCGCCCGCGAGCCGCTGCTGCCCGCCGAGCCCGACGCCACCGGCATGCTGCAGGCGGGCGCGGACCTGGTGACGGCCAGCGGCGACAAGCTGCTCGGCGGGCCGCAGGCGGGCCTCCTGCTCGGCCGCCACGACCTTGTCGAACGCTGCCGGCGGCATCCTCTCGCCCGTGCGCTGCGGGTCGACAAGCTGACGCTCGCCGCGCTGGAGGCGACGCTGCGCGGCCCCGTCCCCCCGGTCCGGCGGGCGCTGCGCGCCGATCCGGCCGCGCTGGCGGAGCGCGCCGCGG
>NZ_JBEXDT010000139.1:0-16097 GCF_040605905.1 Nonomuraea sp. NPDC005501
GGCCGCGCGCCGCCGGCGGCTACGTGGTGGCGGCCGAGCGCGAGCTCCTGCTGGCCGACGCCGACGACCTGGACGCGCCGCTGCGCTCGCTGGGGGAGGCGTGGAGCGATCCGGGCGTCCGCATGAACGACGGCGGCTGCGACCCCGACGGCCGTTTCTACATCGGCACCATGGCCTACGACGAGACGCCGGGAGCCGGTGACCTGTACATCGCCGAGCCCGACGGGACGCTGCGCGTGGAGGTGCCGGGCGTGACGATCTCCAACGGGTTCGACTTCAGCCCGGACGGGTTGCTCGCCTACTACGCCGACACCCCGACCGGGCGGGTGGACGTGTTCGACTACGAGCCGGGGCGGGGGCTGTGGGAGCGGCGGCCGTTCGTGTCCGTGGACCCGGAGCGGGGTGCCCCCGACGGGCTGACCGTGGACGCCGAGGGCGGGGTGTGGGTGGCGCTGTGGGGCGGCGGCGCGGTCCACCGCTACGGTCCCGACGGGAAGCTGGAGGCGGTCGTGGCGCTGCCGGTGAGTCAGGTGACGGCGGTGACGTTCGGCGGGGAGGGGCTGGACCGGCTGTTCGTCACCAGCTCGGCCCGGGGCGTGGACCGGATGGAGCAGCCCGCGGCCGGGTCGGTGTTCACGGCCGACCCGGGCGTCCTCGGCCGTCCGGTCCTGCAGACCACCTTGTGATCTCGGGGCCGGCCGGGCTCCGAGAGGGCCGGCAGGAAGCCCTCCAGGCGGTCGGCCGTGGCGGCGTCGCTCTCGCGCACCTCCTGCAGCAGGCGCTCTCGCCCCTCGTCCCGCCGCCGTACCGTGAACATCCGCCGACCTAGTCGCCCGTCAGGAGGCGGGGGCCGTCTCGGCCGGGGAGACCGGCCGCATGCCGCGGCGAGGGCGCAGGAGGCCGGCGCGGGAGCGGATCGCCGCCGTGGCGGCCAGCAGCTCCGCCTCGTCGGCGAGCGTGGTGTTGCCCTCGTACGTAACCCCCGGCGGCGGCGCGTCGGCGCCGAGCGGGTCGGCGTCCCAGAAGTTGCCCCGGTACACGACGTGCTCCAGCGGCGGCGACACGTGCAGGATGGCCGTGGTGTCGGCCCGCTCCACCACGTTGTCCTCGAGAGTGACCCACGCCGCCCCGTAATCGGCGTACAGCCCGAAGTTGTACGGCGTGCGCGTGTCCGAGATGACGTTGCCCCGGACCACCGCGCCGTTCCCGGCCGAGTCGCCCTGGGGGCCCGACAGATAGACGCCGCCCCCGTCGGCCAGCGCGCTCATCGTGCCGGTGGTGAGGTTGCCCACGATCCGGGTGCCGCGGCCGGGCCCGGCGACGATGCCGCAGTGCGGGACCTCGGCGACGTGGTTGCGGGTGACCGCGCACCCCGTGGTGCCCAGCAGGGCGATGCCGGGGGAGCCGGGGAAGTCGAGGCCGACATGGTGGATCCAGTTGTCCTCGACCAGCGCGTCCAGGGTCCGCGTCACCGTGACGGCCCCGGCGGCCAGCGTGTCGAAGTCGCAGCCGCGCACCGTGACGTCCGCCCCGTCGTACAGGCCGAGGCCGGTGGCGCCGAGCCGGGTGAAGCGGCAGCCCTCGACCGTCACCCGTGCGACGCCGTCGAGCACCACGCACGCCGGGATCGTGGTGGACGCGCGGGGCACGGTCACCGAGCCGACCCCCTCGCCCAGCGACACCGTGTCGACCGGCCCGCCCTCGTAGAAGCCGCTACCGTGGTAGTGGAGGAACCCCTCCGGGCCGCCGGGACGCGACCAGCCGGCCTCGGCGAAGGTCAGCCCGCGCAGCGACACGTCCCGCGCTCCGGTGACCCGCAGCAGTGTCTCCAGCGCGGGGACGACGATGTCCTCGGGCCGCTCGCCCGGGCGGGGCAGGTAGCGGACGACGTGCCCGCCGGGCCGTGAGCGGTCCAGCGCGAACGTGCCGGGGAGCGTGAGGAACGCCGCGTCGTTCTCGATCCGGGTGGGCAGGCCGGGGCCGCGCGAGGTCTGGCCCTGCCAGGTGGAGTTGTACAGCTCAAGGGCGCGGCCGAATCCGGGCTGCGCCATGGTGATGACCGTCGTGCCGTCCTCGGCGGTGACGGCGGCGACACCGCAGCGGGCCTCGGACCACGGGTAGACGCCCCGGTGGACGAACTCCACGTCTCCCGGGCTGCTCCAGCGCAGCGGCTCGGGGCTGTCGGTGGTGTAGCCGGTGCAGGTCATGGCGGCAGCGCCGGGCAGGCCGTCGATCGAGGCGCGCTCGGCCCGGCGGCCCGCGGCGTAGAGCTGGCGGGGCTCCAGGTCGCCGACGCCGGCCGCCCACACTCCGCCGGGCTCCTCCCGTACGGCCACGCGGCGCCCTCCGCTCAGGACCACCTCCTCCTGGTCCGGGGTGCCGTACCCGTGGGCCTGGTAGACGACCCGGTCACCGTCGCGCCCGGAGTCGGCCGCGGTCAGCTCCAGCGGCTCGGCCAGCGTGTACGTGCCGGCGCGGAGCTGTACGAGCACCTGGCCGGTGGCCGCGCGGGCAGCCAGGCGGGCCTTGTCCAGCGTGGCGAACGGCCGCTCGCGCGTCCCCGGGCCGGAGTCGTCCCCGCCGGGGGCAACGAAGATCTCAGTCATGAACAGGCCTTCCCTAGTGATGTTTATGGCGTACACAAGGTGTATACCATAAACATGGTGGCGCGAGGCGAGGCGGAAGATCCCCGGCGGGGCGTGGAGCTCCTGTGGCGGGACGCGGGCGACGGTCGAGCCCGGGGGGGCAGGCAGGGTCTCGACCTGGACCGGATCGTGCGCGCGGCCGTCGAGCTGGCCGACGCCGAGGGACTGTCCGGGCTGTCCATGCGCAAGGTGGCCGACCGGCTCGGGTTCACCACCATGTCGCTCTACCGGCACGTGCCCGGCCGCGACCAGCTCGTCGACCTCATGCGCGACGCCGTCCTCGGCGAGCTCGCCGAGCCGCCCGCCGAGCCGGAGGGCGGCGGTGGGGACAGGGGTGGGTGGCGGGAGCGGCTGGAGGCGTGCGCGCGCCAGGGCTGGGAGGTCCGCAGGCGCCACCCCTGGCTGGGCGAGGCGCGCGGCGTCCGCCACGTGCCCGGCCCCAACGCCGTCGCCCACTTCGAGCACATGCTGAGCGCCGTCGCCGGGACCGGCCTCACCCCCCCGGAGGTGCTCGCCGTGGTCGGGCTCGTCGGCCGGTTCGTCGACGCCGAGGCCCTCGTGCTCATGGAGGCCGCCGAGGTCGAGCGCAGCAGCGGCGTCAGTGAGGAGGAGTGGTGGGGGGCGCGCCAGTCGCTGTTCGAGCGGTTCGACCGCTATCCGACGATCTCCCGGCTGTGGGAGGAGGGCGGCTATGACCACCCCGAGGACTCCTTCTCGTTCGGCCTGGCGCGGCTGCTCGACGGGATCGAGGTGCTCGTCCGGCAGCGATCGAAGGAGCAGGAGTGTTACGAAACTCGTGACGAATCTCCGATGTGTCAGATGTGCGGCACGCCGGTCGAACGGCCCGCCTCGGGGCGGCCCCGCGCGTACTGCTCGCCGGCCTGCCGCCAGCGGGCCTACCGCGAGCGCCGGTCCGCCGGCCGCCCGTGAACGACAGGAAAGCGTGCCCGGGTGAGGAGCACCCGGGCACGCCGTGTCATCCGTGAGAACGTCCCGCCGGGGGCTACCCGACCGTGAGCGTCAGCCCGTACGCCGACAGAGCCTCGTTGACCGGCTGGTGGTAGGTCGTGCCACCGACCGAGCAGTTGCCGGACCCGCCGGAGGTCGTGCCCTGCGCCTGGCTGCCCGAGATGAACGAGCCGCCCGAGTCGCCCGGCTCGGCGCACGCGCTGGTGCGGGTGAGCCCGGTGACCGTGCCCTGCGAGTAGCGCACGGTGGCGTTGTGCTGCTGGATGGTGCCACAGCGCCAGCCGGTGGTGGATCCGGAGCGGCAGATCGACGCGCCGACCGAGGCCTGCGTGGAGCCCCGCACGGTCACGTTGGCGCCGCCGGAGCCGCGCACGTACGGCGTCGGGGTGTTGCCGGGGGCGGCGACCCAGGCGTAGTCGTTGCCCGGGAACGAGGAGCCCTGGAAGGTGCCCGTCGGGTTGGTGGTGGTGTTGCCGGCCCGGCCGCAGTGCCCGGCGGTGACGAAGCCGGGGGTGCTGCCGCGGGTCACCGAGAAGCCGACGCTGCACCGGCTGGAGCCGATGTAGTACGGGGCGCCGCCGACGATGTTGATGAACGGCTGCGGGGTCTCGTTGCTGACCTGCACCTTGACGACGCCGGGCTCGGCGCCCGCCTTGGCGGCCAGCCGCTCGCCGGTCCGCTGGTCGGCGGCGACGACGACGACGGAGTTGGTCACCACGTCGACGTACCAGAGGTTGGCCCTGGTGCCGGTGGCGGCCCGGTCGAGCTGGTCCTTGACGGTGGTGAGCTGTGCCAGCGAGCGCGGCACCAGGACGGGCTGCGCGCCCTGCGCCTCGATCGAGGCCCGGGCCGCCGGGTCGGTGGTGGCCACCATGAGCACGGAGGCGTCCGCGTTGAGCCACGAGCCGCCGTACGTGGGGCCGAGTGAGGAGCTGAGCCGGGCCTCGGTGGCCGCGGCGCGCTGCTCGTTGGCCAGGCGCGTGATCGCCTGCTGCTCGGAGAGGCCGAGGTCCCGCTGGAGGGCGTCGACCACCTCGCGTGGAGCCTCGTCGCCGGGAGGAGTGGGGGCGGCGACCGCGGGGGTGAGGGGGGTGGCCAGGCAGGCGGCGACGATGGTGACGCCGACCAGGCCCATGCGCTTACTCCACATGTGCACTCCTTTGTGGGGGGTGCTGTCAAAGTATCGACTGGGGTGGATCCGGCTAGTCGTCAAAGGCCACCTATCACGGTGGTATGGAGGCGGGACCAGCGCGCCGTCACGGACGGCAGCCCCTCCGTGGCCGCCCGTGCGGACCCGCATGCCGATCACCGTACGGCACCGGGGTCCCGATCCCAACGATCCCGGCCGCCCCGGCGCGCCCCTCCTTGTTCGTGCCGGCTCGGGTGCCGGTCGCGCGTCTTTGGTGGGGGTTCCGGCCGACCAAGGTTCGATGCGGCGGCCGTCGTGCCCGGCCTAGCGTCGCGGCATGACGCAGCTCCCCACCCCCGCCGGCCCCGCCGGGCGGGTCCACGAGGTGGACGCGGTGCGCGGGTTCGCCCTGGCGGGCATCCTCGTGGCCAACATCGGCTTCCTCGCCGACCCCGGCCACGCCGTGTCCGGCGCCATGCCGATCACGGACGGGCCCGTCGCCTCCGCGATCGCCGCCCTCGTCCTCACCAAGTTCTACGTGATCTTCTCGTTCCTGTTCGGCTACTCCTTCACGCTCCAGATGCGGGCCGCCGAGCGCGCGGGGGCGAGCGTGCGGGCGCGCACCCTGCGCCGCTGCCTGGGGCTGTTCCTCATCGGCGTCGCGCACGGGTTCCTGCTGTGGGTCGGCGACATCCTCACCCTGTACGCGCTGCTCGGCGTGGCCCTGCTGGCCCTGCGCCGCCTGCGCCCGAGGACGGCCGTCATCACCGGGGCGGCGATCATCGGCGCGCTCACCCTGCTGTGGCTGGCGCTGGCGGCGGTGGCCGCGCTCGCCCCGGCCTCCGTCCCGCCGGAGACGTCCGACCCCGCCGAGGCCGCCCGGGTGCTGGCCATGGCCACCGGCGGGCCGCTGGACTTCCTGCGGCTGCAGCTCGGCCTGTACCCGCCGGTCGCCGGCATGGTCTGGCTGTTCCAGGGGCCGACGGCGCTGGCCATGTTCCTGTTCGGGCTGGCGGCGGGCAGGACGCGGTTGCTGGAGGGGCTCGGCGCGCGTACGCGCCTGCTGCGCCGCGTGCAGGTCGTCGGCTTCGGCGCCGGTCTGCCCGGTGGCGTCCTGTACGCCTGGAGCCTGCCCCGCGGGGGCGCCGCCGAGCTGGCGGGCACGGCCGTGAACACCCTCACCTCGCTGCTCCTGGCCGCCGCCTACGTCGCCACCCTCCTGCGGGTCGTGCGCCGCTACCCCGCCGTGGCCCGCGTGCTGACGCCCGCCGGCCGGATGGCCGCCTCCAACTACCTCGGCCAGTCGCTGCTGATCGCCCTCGTCTTCACCGGGTACGGCCTGGCGCTCGGCGGGCGGCTGACGCCCGTCGCGGTCATGGGGGTGGCCGTCGCCGTCCACGCCGTGCTGCTGGCGCTGAGCGCCCTCTGGCTGCGCCGCCACCGCTACGGGCCCGTCGAGTACGGCCTGCGCCGCCTGACGCACTGGTCGTCCCGTTCCTTGACCGAGCGCTCGGTTGGGGGATATATCAAGTCATAGACATATGTAGGGAACCCGATATCAGCCGGGAGGCGGTCGTGGCCCGTACGCAGGACCAGCGGCGGGCCGAGACGCGCGCCCGGCTGATCGACGCGGCGGCCGACCTGTTCGCCCGCAAGGGCTTCCACGCCGTCTCCGCCGAGGCCGTGGCCGAGGCGGCCGACCGCACCACCGGCGCCCTCTACAACCACTTCGGCGGCAAGGAGGGTTTGCTGCTGGCCCTGCTGGAGGTGTGGAAGGACCAGACGGCCGCCGAGCTGCTGTCCGGTTTCGAGGACGTCACCGAGCTCGACGAGCGGCTGGCGGCCCTGTTCGAGGTGCTCACCCGCGACGACGGTGATCGCGGTGCGTCATGGCTCCTGCTGGAGATGGAGCTGTGGCTGCACGGCGCGCGCGATCCCGAGATCGGCGAGCCCCTCGCCCGCAGGTACGCCGGCATCCGCGCCCGGCTGGCCGAGGGGCTGGCCGACTGGGCCGACACGGCGGGGGTGCCCCTGCGGCGCTCGCCCGAGCACACGGCCACGGCCGTGCTCGGGGTGCTGATCGGCTGCGCGGTGCAGCACCGGCTCGACCCGCCGGCGGTCGGGACGCGGGCCGTCGTCGAGAGCCTGCGCGACCTGCTCGGCCTGCCCGACGGCTGACGCCACCCCCGCCCTCCCGCACCCGTACGACCCGGCACACCAGAACGGATCACCAGAACGGGCCCCCGCCCTCTCCCGACTCGCGCCGAAAGGGGAGCACCCATGCGGATCAACCTGCTCGAGGACACCTGGGAACAAGCGGTGCCGCACGACCAGCTGGCCTATCTCCGCCGCAACGCCCCCGTCCACTGGCACGAGGTCCCCGACGACACCGGCTTCTGGGCCGTCACCCGCTACCACGACGTCAAGGCGATCAGCCGCGACACCCGGACCTGGTCCACCGAGATCGGCACGGCGTTCATCCGCACCCAGACGCCGGAGTTCATCGAGGTCGCCGGCCTCATGCTGCTCAACATGGACCCGCCCAAGCAGACCCGCTACCGCCGCCTGGTCAGCGCCGGCTTCACCCCGCGCACCATCGCCCGGCTCAAGGACCAGGTGCGGCGCCGCGCCGAGCGCATCGCCGACTCCGTCCTCGACAAGGGGGGCGAGGTCGAGTTCGTCACCGACGTCGCCGAGTACCTGCCGCTGCAGATGATCTGCGACCTCGTCGGCGTCCCCGAGGAGGACCACGCGAAGATCTTCGAGTGGTCCAACCGCATGGTCGGCTTCCAGGACCCCGACTTCCGCACCACCCCCGAGGACGGCGAGATCGCCGCCGCCGAGATCTTCGGCTACTGCGACGGCCTGGTCGACGAGCGGCGCAAGAACCCCCGCGACGACATCCTCACCCACCTGGTCCAGGCCGAGATCGACGGCGACCGGCTGACCAGGGAGGAGATCGACGCGTTCTTCGTGATCCTGTGCGTCGCCGGCAACGAGACCACCCGCAACCTCATCGCGCACGCCATGAACGCCCTCATCGAGCACCCCGGCAGCTACCGGGAGCTGGCCGGCCACCTGGACGACGAGAGGCTGTGGCGCACCGCCACCGAGGAGTTCCTGCGCTGGGGGTCCTCCATCCACAACTTCCGGCGCACGGCCACGTGCGACACCGAGCTGCACGGCCGGCGGATCGCCGAGGGGGAGAAGGTCGTCACGTTCTACATGTCGGCCAACCACGACGAGACCGTCTTCGCCGACCCGTACACCTTCGACATCCGCCGCGACCCCAACGACCACGTGACGTTCGGCGGCGGCGGCCCGCACTTCTGCCTGGGCGCCAACCTGGCCCGGCTGCAGATCACCTGCATGATCAGGGAGCTGCTGCGCCGCTTCCCGGCGGCCGAGCACGCCGGGCCGGTCAGGCGGATGCGCTCCGACTTCATCAACGGCATCAAGCACATGCCGGTCCGCTTCACGACCGCCGCCTGACCCGTCCCGAGGTCACGCCCCGCCCGTACGGCCCGCCGCCGTGCGGGCGGGCGCCGCGCGACCGGAACGGGCGACCAGCACGCCGGCCACCACGAGCAGCGTGCCGAGCGCCAGGAACGCCAGGTCCCAGGCGAGCTGGTACGGCCCGTGCCGCACGTGGTGCACGCCCAGCACCAGGTGGTCGACCACGCCCTCGACCAGGTTGAAGGCGCCCCACCCGGCCACCACCCACCCGGTCAGCTCTCGTCCGGCCACCGGCGCGGCCCGCGCCAGCAGCGCCACCCCGGCGACGACGAGGACGAGGCAGAGCAGGTGGAACAGGCCGTCGGCCAGCATGTTCACGCGCGCGTCGGCCGGATACCAGCCGGACAGCATGTGGTGCCACTGCAGGAGCTGGTGCAGGACGATGCCGTCGATGAAGCCGCCGATGCCCAGCCCGAGCACCAGCCCTGCGGATCGTGTCGAGGCCATGCCGCCGCCGCTACCCGTGCGCGCTTCACCCATGCCCGCCGGTCGACGGACTCCGTCAGGAGGGGGCGCCGCCGTGGTCGCGGTGGGTGAACATGTCGATCAGCGCCTGCACCGGCATGTCCGCCTCCGTGTGGTGCCGGAAGCGCCGGCCGGCGTTGATGGTGTAGTGGTTGCGCCGGCCCACCCGGACGGGGTCGAGGTACCCCGCCTCCTTGAGGTCCGTGACGATGCCCTGCGCGGTCCGCTCGGTGATCCCGATCGCCGCGGCGATCTCACGGACGCGCACCTCGGGGTTGCGCGCGATCTCCAGCAGCACGCGTGCGTGGTTGGTGAGGAAGGTCCAACGAGATTGACCGCCGTCGAGCTTGGCCATGAGAACTCACTCCGTGGGCCCGGGCGGAGTACCGGGCCCGGCTGAACTGTCAGAGAAGATTTTATAGCGAAAAAACTTTCCTGTATTCTCATACACGCTTACCCTTGGGGTCTACAAGAACCGCCGTGGCGACCGGCGAATCAGGCGAGAGAGGCAAACCGGACTCTGATGACAGGGGGCGACGACGTGCTGAAAGGCGACACCCCGCTCTCCAGTGGTGAGACTCCGGTGACCGAACGGGTGCTGTACGCCGACGGGCTGCTGAGCGTCACCGCCGGTGCGGCGCCCGGCTACCCGGTCGTCACGCTCGCCGGTGAGGTCGACTGCACCAACAGCCCCACGCTGGCGCGCGTGCTGCGTGAGGCCGGCCGGGTCGGCGGCCGGCTGGTGATCGACCTGACCAGGCTGTCCTTCATCGACGTCTCCGGCGCGCGTGTCCTGTTCGGCCTCGTCCGCGAGGGCTCGGCGACGGTGAGTGAGGTTCCCGCGCAGATGCGCCGCCTGCTGGCCATGCTCCACCTGACCATCTGACGGATCCCCCGGCGCGAGGTATCGATGACATCCCTGACCCTCATCTCCCAGCGACTGCGGGGGGCGAGCGTGATCGACGTCCGCGGCGAGGTGGACGCCACGACCGCCGGCCAGTTCGAGGACTTCATCCGCGAGACGTGCCCCGCCCCGGGGGAGCGGCTGGTGCTGGATCTGAGGGGGATGCCCTTCATGGCCAGCTCCGGGCTGCGCGTGCTCATCAGCGCCGCCGCCTTCGTCCGCGGCACCGGCGGCAGTCTCCACCTGGCCGGGATGCGTCCCTTGCCCGCCCGCCTGCTGGAGATCACCGGCGCGGCCGACGTGCTGCGGATCCACGCGACGGTCGACCACGCGCTCACCGCGCCCGTGGACGAGGAGGAGTCGCCGCTCGACCCGGACCTGGTGGACGGCTCGGCGCCCGCCTGACCGCTTGCTCCCCCCTTCCAGGCGAGAAGGCGTCAGAGCCCACCAAATCTCCCAGCCACAACATTTACCGCGACAAGAGCCGTGAAGGCTTCCATGTCATTACTGTCGGTACATGATGCGCTCCGTACAGCCATGTGCGGAGTGTGGCTGAAGGACGTTTTCCGGGGGGATTCGCCATGACCTATCAAACGCGGCACCACGTCACCGGGTGGGTGGGCTGGGTGTGGTTCGCGGCCATCATGATCCTCATGTCGGGCCTGTTCAACGTGATCTCCGGCCTGTACGCCATCTTCAACGGAGACTTCTACGTGGCGACGGCCCGGCGCCTGCTGCTGTTCAATCTCACGGGGTGGGGATGGGTGCATCTCCTGCTCGGGATCCTGTTGGTCGTGGTCGGCGCCACACTCCTGGCGGGCCAGACGTGGGCGCGCGTCGTCGCGGTCGTCCTCGTCATGCTCAACGCGGTCACCCAGCTCATCTGGATCGCCGTCAATCCCTGGTGGTCGCTCGTCGTCATCACGGTGGACCTCGTCGTCCTCTACGCGCTCATCGTTCACGGCCGTGAGGCCAAAGAGGTGGTCGAAGGCTGAGAGCGCGCCCGGCGTGCGGCCTTCGGCTCCCTGACGCCGCGCACCCCGTCCCCGCCCCGCTCCGGGGTGGGGCAAAGCCATCTAAACCCGACCTATACCCTCGACTGGGTTGATCCAGGTCGAATCGGTCGGGGGAGTGGCGTGCCACTGGAACAGGTGCTGGTGTTGCTGGCGGCAGCGGCGGGCGCCGGCTGGGTGGACGCCGTCGTCGGCGGCGGCGGGCTGCTGCAACTCCCGGCGCTCATGGTGGCCGGTGTTCCGCCGGTGCAGGCCATGGCCACCAACAAGCTCTCCTCCGTGTTCGGCACCGCCTCGGCCGCCGTGGCCTACGCCCGCACCACCAAGTTCGATCGTGAGGTGGCGCTGCCCGGAGCCGGGATCGCCGTGCTCAGCGCAGGTCTCGGCGCCTCCGCCGCGGCGGCGATCTCCGCCGAGGTGCTGCGGCCGCTCGTCATGGTCGTCCTGCTGGGCGTGGCCGCCTTCGTGACGTTACGGCCCGCGCTCGGCTCCGTGCCCCAGCCGCACCTGCGCACCCGGGGCCGGATCGTGGCCGCCGTGACTGTCGCCGGCGTCGGGATCGCCTTCTACGACGGCATCATGGGCCCGGGCACCGGCACGTTCCTCATCATCGCGTTCACCACGATCCTCGGCCTGGACTTCGTCTCCGCCTCCGCCTCCGCCAAGATCATCAACACGGGGACGAACCTCGGTGCGCTGTTCGTCTTCGCCTGGCAGGGGCACCTGCTGTGGGGCCTGGGGCTCGGCATGGCGCTGTTCAACGTCGCCGGCGCGCAGGTCGGCGCCCGCATGGCGCTGCGGAACGGTGCGGGCTTCGTGCGGATCGTGCTCCTGGTCGTCGTCGCGGCCATGGTGCTCCGGCTCGGCTGGCAGCAGTTCTCCTGACGTCGCCGCAGGGGGCTCGTCCGGCGGACCGTCCCTAGACTGGCGGCATGCGCGCCAGCCGCCTCCTGTCCCTCCTCCTGCTCCTGCAGACGCGCGGGCGCATGACCGCCACCGAGCTGGCCGACGAGCTGGAGGTGTCGGTCCGCACCGTCTACCGCGACGTCGAGGCGCTGTCCGCCGCCGGCGTGCCGGTCTACGCCGACCGCGGACCGGCCGGCGGCTACCAGCTCCTCGACGGCTACCGCACCCGCCTGAACGGCCTGACCGCCGAGGAGGCGTCCTCGCTGTTCCTCGCGGGCCTGCCCGGCCCGGCCGCCGAGCTGGGCCTGGCCGAGGTGGCGGCCAACGCGGAGCTGAAGCTGCTGGCCGCGCTGCCGCCCGAGCCCCGCTCGTACGCCTCCCGCATGCGCGAGCGCTTCCTGCTCGACGTGCCCGGCTGGTACCGGGGACCGGACGAGGCGCCCCACCTGAGCGGGGTGGCCGAGGCGGTGTGGGAGCTGCGGCCGATCCGGATGACCTACCGGCGGTGGGGCAACGAGGAGGTCGAGCGCGTCGTCCACCCGTACGGGCTGGTCCTGAAGGGCGGCTCCTGGTACCTGGTGGCCGCGCCGCCCGGCGGCACGCCGCGCACCTACCGCGTCTCGCGGGTCCTGACGCTGGAGACGCTGCCCGACCGCTTCGAGCGGCCCGAGGGCTTCGACCTGGCCGGGTTCTGGCACGCCTACGCCAAGGAGTTCCGCGAGCGCATGTACACCGCCGAGGCCCGCATCAGGGTGGCTCCCGGCACGGAGAGCCTGCTCGCCTACACCCTGGGCGGCGAGGCCGTGGCCGCCGCCATGGAGGAGGGCGGCCCGCCCGAGGCCGACGGCTGGCGCACGATGACCGTCCCCGTCGAGTCGATCCGGCACGCGTGCTGGCTGCTGCTGCGCATGGGCGCCGCCGTCGAGGTGCTGGGGCCGCCGGAGCTGCGCGAGCTCATGGCAGAGGCGGTCGCCGAGCTGGCGAAGATGTACGGCTGACCCGGGATCGGTCCCGCTCCCGTTCGTCTACCGTTGGGGCATGACGAACGACCTGGCTACCCTCATGCGGCAGGCGCAGGACGACGACCCGCTGCTGGCGCTGCGGGCCACCACGGCGCTGCGCCACGAGATCGAGCGCATGGAGGCGGTCCAGGTGCGCAGGGCCAGGGTCGCCGGGCTCCCGTGGGCGCAGATCGCCGACGCGATCGGCGTGAGCAAGCAGGCGGTGCACAAGAAGTACGGGCGCGGCTGACCCCGGCCGCCTCACGCGAGACGCGCATATGGGCGGACGGTGAGCTGCCCGGGTTGACCTGGAGCCGACTCCAGGGACTAGCGTGCGACGTGGCCCGGCCGCTCCCGGAGCGGCCGATGAACCCGTCCGACCGCACAGGGGGCACGTCCATGCGTTACCGCGTTCTCGGGGGCACCGGCATCGAGGTGAGCGTCCACTGCCTCGGCGCCATGATGTTCGGCGCCGCCGGCAACCCCGACCACGACGACTGCGTCCGCATCGTGCACGCCGCGCTCGACCGTGGCGTGAACTTCGTCGACACCGCCGACATGTACTCGGCGGGCGAGTCCGAGGAGATCGTCGGCAAGGCGCTGAAGGGCCGCCGCGACGACGCGGTGCTGGCGACCAAGGTGTACTTCCCGATGGGGGAGGGCCCGAACCGCGGGGGCGCCTCGCGCCGCTGGATCGTCCAGGAGGTCGAGAACAGCCTGCGCCGCCTGGGCACCGACTGGATCGACCTCTACCAGGTCCACCGGTTCGACCACCGGACGGACCTGGAGGAGACGCTGTGGGCGCTGACCGACCTGGTGCGGGAGGGCAAGATCCGCGCGTTCGGCTGCTCGACGTTCCCGGCCGAGGAGATCGTCGAGTCCCACCACGTCGCCGAGCGGCGCGGCCTCATGCGGTTCAGGACGGAGCAGCCGCCGTACTCGCTGGTGCGCCGGGGCGTGGAGACGTCGGTGCTGCCGCTCTGCCAGAAGTACGGCATGGGCGTGCTGACCTGGTCGCCGCTGGCCTCGGGCTTCCTGACCGGCAAGTACCGCAAGGGCCGGCCGGTGGACCTGTCCACGGGCCGGGCCGCTCGCACGCCGGCCCGGTTCGACCCGTCGCTCCCGGGCAACGCGGCCAAGTACGACGCCGTCGAGGAGCTGACGGCCGTGGCCGAGAGCATCGGCTGCTCGCTGCCGGAGCTGGCGGTGGCCTTCCCGGTGGCGCATCCGGGCGTCACCTCGGTGATCATCGGCCCGCGGACGATGGAGCAGCTGGAGTCGCTGCTCAAGGGGGCGTCGCTGACCCTGGACGACGAGACGCTGGACCGGATCGACGCGATCGTGCCGCCCGGCACGGACCTCTACCAGGCGGACGGGGTGTGGCGGCCGCGGGCGCTGACGGACGCCGGTCTGCGCCGCCGCCCGGTCGCCGACCGCGCCGCCGCCGCCGAGTAGCCGCTCCAGGAACGGCGCGAGGAGCCGGGACGGCGGCACGGGCGGGGTGGGGCCGAACTGCCGGCGCGGATTCTGTCGGTGGGGTCGTGCATGATGGCCGGCATGGCTTCATGGCTGGAGTTCGAGGGGCAGGCGCCCGAGCTGGCGAAGGTCGCGCGGGCGCTGATGGAGAAGTACCGGCACAAGGTGCTGGCGACGCTGCGCAGGGACGGCTCGCCGCGGGTCAGCGGCACCGAGACCGACTTCCGCGACGGCGAGCTGTGGCTGGGGTCGATGGCGGGGGCGGTCAAGGCGCTCGACCTGCGGCGCGACCCGCGCCTGGCGATCCACACGACCTCCCCCGCCCCCGAGCCCCCCGCGGCGGAGTCCTCCGCGGGGGAGGGGTCCGCACCCGAGTGGGAGGGGGACGTGAAGCTGGCGGGCAGGGCCGTGGAGATCACCGACGAGAAGGTGGTGGCGGCGTTCGAGCTGCCGGGCACCGGCTCCCACCTGTTCCGGGTCGAGCTGACGGAGGTGGCGTGGACCCGGGTCGAGGGCGACGAGGTGGTGATCGACGCCTGGCATGAGGGACGGGGCGTACGGCGGTTCCGCCGCAAGTGATCCCCGGCGAGGGCGCCCGGCCGATGCTCGGCGAGCGCACGGCCGTTCCCGGCGAGCGCCCGGCCGATGCTTGGCGACGGGGCCTGGCCGATGTCCGGTCAGGGTGCCCGGCCGGTCAGGTCCATGAGCGGTCGAGGAAGGCCGCGATGAGCGGGGCGATCTCCGGCAGGTTCTCCTCCAGGGCGAAGTGCCCGGTGTCGAACACGTGCAGCTCGGCGCCGGGCAGGTCGCGCAGGTAGGCGTGGGCGCCGGGCTCGGGGAAGAACGGGTCGTGGCGGCCCCAGACGATGAGCGCGGGGGAGCGTGTGCTCGCGCAGCCACGCCTGCCAGGCCGGGTAGCGCTCCACGTTGGAGTGGTAGTCGAAGGCCAGCGCCACCTGTGCCTCCTTGCGTCCGGGCAGGTCGAGGAAGTGCTGGTCGAGGGTCCAGCCGTCGGGGGAGAGCAGCTCGGGGTCGCCGACGCCCGTCTCGTACTGGCCGCGCGTCCCCTCCAGGGTGAGCAGGCCGCGTACGGTCTCCTCGTCGCCCTCGACCTCCGGCCGCAGCGCCACGAAGGCGCGGGCGCCCTGCGACAGGCCATCCTCGTAGGCGTTGCCGTTCTGCACGACCAGCCCGGCGATCCACTCGGGGTGGCGTTCGGCCAGGCGGAAGCCGACGGGGGCGCCGAAGTCGAAGACGTACATGACGAACCGCGACAACCCGAGCTCGCGCACGAACCCCTCGGTGATGTCGGCCAGCCGGTCGAAGCTGTGGACGAAGCCCTCGGGGGCGCGGGTGTGCCCGAAACCGGGGTAGTCGGGCGCGATCAGCCGGTAGCGGCCGCCCAGGACGTCGATCAGCCGCCGGAACTGGTGTGACGCGGACGGGAACCCGTGCAGCAACAGCAGCACCGGCGCGTCGGGCCGCTCGGGGAGCGATTCCCGGTAGAAGACCTCCACGCCGTCCACGTCGACACGGCGGTGGACGACTCGGGTGACCACGGGAAACGTCATTTCACATGCCTCCTCAGCAGGATGATGCATTAGTTGTAGCGGAGCATAAGCTAATGCGTCAATCCGAGGATGTACCATTAGTGACATGAGCGATGTGGTGCCCCTGACGGGTGAGCCGCTGGCCCTTGACCTGGTGAACACCCGCCCGCGGCTGGCCGACGGCCCCGCCGACCTGCTGGCGACCCCGGACGCCCTCGCCGCCTGGCTGGCCCTCCAGTCCGACCGGCTCGCCGGCTCGGGGCTCAAGGACCCGCCCGCCCCGGACACAGGGACGTGGGAGCGGCTCACCGCCGGCGACGTGGCGGCCGTTCACGCCGTACGGGAGCACGTGGCGGCCGCGATCGACCACGTCCGCCGGGGCGGGCGGCCGCCCGCCGCCGCCCTGGAGGGGCTCAACGCGGCGCAGCGCGCCGCGCCCGCGATCCGTGAGCTGACCTGGGACGGCACGTCGGTCACGGCGGCGCGCCGGCGCACCGGCCCGCTCGGCGGCCGTCTGGCGGCG
>NZ_JBEXDT010000140.1:0-15783 GCF_040605905.1 Nonomuraea sp. NPDC005501
GCGACGAGGTCGCGCACCCGCATGCGCGGGTCGAGGGAGCTCATCGGGTCCTGGAAGACGATCTGGAGGCTGCGCCGCAGGTCCCGCGGCGCCGGCTGGAGCGCAGGCGCAGGTGGGCCGTCATCGCCGCCGCCATGCTGGCCATGGCCGCCGTCACCGCCGCCACTCCGCAGGGCCGGGCCGCCGTGACCCAGATCCTCAGCTACGCCGGGATCGAGCTGCGCCTCGGCGGCGCGCCCGAGCCCGTCGTCTCGCCCACCCCGCTGCCCGGCGAGCGCGTCGTCACCCTCGACCGGGCCCGCGCCCTGGTCCGCTTCCCCGTCAGAACCCCCGGCGCCCTCGGGCCGCCGTCCACCGTCACCGTCTCCGACGGCGGGCGGGTCGTGTCCATGCTGTGGTCCGGCGGTCTCCGCCTCGACCAGTTCGACGGCACCATCAGCCCGTACCTGTGGAAACAGCTCGGCCCGCCCTCCCCCGAGCAGGTCGAAGCCGGCGGCGTGGAAGCCCTGTGGATCGGCGGCGCCCACCCCCTCGGCTACCTCAGGCGCGAGGACGGCACCTCCGTGCCGCTCCGGCAGGCCGCCCCCACCCTCATCTGGGAGTCGGGCGGAGTCGGCCACCGCCTGGAGGGCGCCGGCGACAAGGCCCGCGCCGCCCGCATCGCCGACTCACTGCGCTGATCCCTGGGCTGATCACTGGGTTGATCCCTGGGCCGACCTCCACGGTGGGGTCGCCGGAGCCGCCAGCCAGTCGTCGATCTCCTTCAGCAGGTCCTTGCGCGTCGCCTCCGGCGCGGCCGACGCCCGCACCGACTGCCGCGCCAGCTCCGCGACCTCCGCGTCGCCGAAGCCGTACACCTCCCGCGCCAGCTCGTACTGCCGCGCCAGCCGCGAGCCGAACAGCAGCGGGTCGTCCGCGCCCAGCGCGATCGGCACCCCCGCCTCGAACAGCCGCCGCAGCGGCACGTCGGCCGGACGCTCCACCACCCCGAGCCCCACGTTCGAGCTGGGACACACCTCGCAGCAGATGCCCCGCGCCGCCAGCCGCTCCATCAGCCGCTCGTCCTCGGCCGCCCGCACACCGTGACCCACCCGGTCGGCCTGCAGGTCGTCCACGCACTGCGCCACGCTGCGCGGCCCCAGCAGCTCGCCCCCGTGCGGCACCGCCAGCAGCCCGGCCCGCCGCGCGATCCGGAACGCCCGCTCGAAGTCGCGCGCCTGCGCCCGCCGCTCGTCGTTCGACAGCCCGAACCCCACCACCCCACGCCCGGCGAACTGGCCCGCGAGCCGCGCCAGCGTGTTGGCGTCCAGCGGATGCCGCGTCCGGTTGGCCGCCACGACCACCGCGATCCCGACGCCCGCGTGCTCCGCGGCCCGGTCCACCGCGTCCAGCACCAGCTCCATCGTCGCCGTCAGCCCGCCGAACCGCTGCGCGTAACCCGACGGGTCCACCTGGATCTCCAGCCACCGCGACCCCTCGGCCGCCTCGTCCTCGGCCGTCTCCCGCAGCAGCCGGTAGACGTGCTCCGGCCGCGTCAGCACCGACCGCCCGATGTCGTACAACCGCTGGAACCGGAACCAGCCGCGCTCGTCGGTGGCGCGCAGCCGCGGTGGCCAGTCCTGCTCCAGGGCGTCCGGGAGGTGCAGACCCTGCTCCCGGGCCAGGTCGATGAGCGTCGAGTGGCGCATCGAGCCGGTGAAGTGGAGGTGCAGGTGAGCCTTGGGGAGAGCGTCGAGCGGGCGTGCCATTTTCCTATGGTGCCACTCAACCTGACCTGGCACTCACGCGTTGGAGAGGGGCGAAAGGGGACCCCCGCACATGACCGATGAAGACGAAGCGGCGTTCGACCAGTTCCTCGCCGCCCGGAGCACCTCGCTCATGCGCACCGCGATCCTGGTCTGTGGCGCCACCAGCCACGACGCCGAGGACCTCGTCCAGCACGCGCTGGAGAAGGTCTACCGGCACTGGCCCAGGATCCGGCGCGACAATCCCGAGGCGTACGCGCGCAAGGTCGTCGTCAACGCGGCGATCAGCAGGGCGCGGCGCCGCCGCCTGATCCAGGAGATCACGTTCGCGCGGCCGCCCGAGACGGCCGCGCCCTCACCCGACCTCGACCTGCGCGACGCGCTCTTCGAGGAGCTGCGCAGGCTCCCGCCCAGGATGCGGGCCGTGCTCGTCCTCCGCTACTGGGAGGACCAGTCCGAGGCGTCGACGGCCGCCCTGCTCGGCTGCTCGCCCGGCACCGTCAAGTCGCAGGCCGCCCGCGGCCTCGCCAGGATCCGCGAACGCATGAACGTCACGGAAGGAGCGTTGCGATGAAGGTGGAGGACCTCCTCGCGGAGGCCATGGAGCGCCACGTCGGCCACGTGCAGGCGCCGCCCACGCTCGGGCGGACGGTGCGCCGCCGGCGCCGCGCCCACGTCATCAGGCTCCGCACGGCCTGCGCGGCGCTCGTGACCGCGGCCGTCGCCGTGGCCGTGCCCGTCGCGCTCGGCACCGGAGGGATCGCTTCCGTCGCCACCTCGCCCGCCGCCGACCCGGCAACGGGCCAAGACAGGGTGGTGGTCGAATCCGTCACCGTGCCGGACGTCACGGGCATGACCGTCACCAGCGCCATCGACCAGCTCAAGGCGGCCGGACTGGTCGTGGACGATCCGGAGACGCGCAGCGCCGAGGAGGCCGGCAAGGTCGTCCTCCGGCAGGAGCCGGCCGCCGGCGCGCAGCTCGCCAGGGGCGGGCGCGTCATGCTCACCCCCGCGTCCCCGGCCCAGCCCCCGCAGGACCTCGGAGACCTCGGCGACGGCCGCACGTTCGGCGGGATCCACCTCGGCTACCTGCCCGACGGCCTCGCCTGGGGCCGGTGGTCCGGCAAGAACGGGTTCGGCAAGAAGAGCTACACCACCTCCTTCTCGCCCGGCGGGGACGAGTCCCAGGGCTACGGCGTCCAGGTCGTCGTGTTCGAGGGCCAGGCCACCCAGCGGGTACGGGACCGGATCGGCACCCTGCCCGCCGTCGAGGTCGGCGGCCGCGAGGGCTACCTCGCCCACCTCACCGACGGCGGCGAGGTGGCGCAGACGGCGAGGGACGACACCACGGCCACGATCGGCTTCTTCGTCCGTGACCGGCTGGCGGTCGAGGTGTACATCAGCCCCGCGTACGTCAAGAAGGTCGACGCCATGGCCGAGCTGAAGAAGATCGCAGAAGGGATCGAACCGGCCAAGTGACCCGCGTGCCGTCGCCGGCCGTGCCGTCCAGACGTACGACTCGTGCCGTCCAGTCGTACGAACGGGACCACGGACGGCGGCGGACCGGGGATCCTACGGTCATGACCCCTGAGGCGACGACCCCGCGTCTCCGCCAGGACGCGCCCCGCCGTGACGCGCACTCCGGGCAGCACGGGCCCTCCGGGCAGTCCTGGCATTCCGTGCAGCACGGGTACTCCGGACGTGACGGGCACTCCGGCCGGGACGGGCATGGGTGGCGGGCTGCGCTCGCGCTCGGCGCGTTCGGGGTGGCGGCGGCCGCCGTCTACGGGATCTTCTCCTCGGGATTCGGCCGCCCGCCCCGTGCCGCGGCCCTGTCACCGGCCCCCGCCGCGTCCCGGCCCGCCCCGCCGCGCTCACCCGGCGGCGCCGCGGCCGCGCAGGCGCCGCCCGTCCCCGGGCGCGTTCCCGCTCTCGCCGTCGTCTCCGACGACTTCTGGCTCACCCACCTGCCCCCGGGCCTCGCCCGGAGCGGAGGGGGAGCGGTCGAGGCCGGGCCCGGCTCCCGGGCGGTGCAGGCCGTCTTCGGCTCGGGGGACAGGTTCATGGAGGCCCGCGTCGACTACGGCGCCGTCGCCGCCGGCTGGGAGGTCTATCGGCGCACCGCCCCGCCCGGCTCTCGAGAGACCACGGTCCGCGGGCGGCCCGCCATGATCGGGCACGACCCGCGCGGCGGCCGGACCGTCGTGTGGCTGGAGCGGCCGGGCACCGGCGTCCGCGTCCGGGCCGGCGAATCTCTGGCCGGAGAGCTGCTTGCTGTTGCCGCCTCCGCGCGCACTCCTGTAGGAGACTGGGGAGGTTTTCCCTGAGTCTCCACAAGAAGTCATGGGGGATGGATGCGCGGCCGCCTGGCCTCGGCGATCATCATGCTGGCAGTGGCCGGCTGCGGCTCCGGCGCGCCCGTGACGCACACCGCACACACCACGCCCGGCGGCGCCACCGCCCACGAGACGCCACACCCGAGCCTCACCTGCGGTGACGACCCGCTGACGATCACCTACGTGCCGTCCGGGCTCGAGCCCGGGCCCGCGTTCGAGCGGATCAAGTCGCTGACCCGGCGCCTCGACGTGCGCGGCCTGTCCTGGCGCGGCAGCGGCGGCGAGCAGTTGCTGGTGGCCGTGGTGTGCGGCGTGCGCTCGGCCGAGACGTTCGCCACGCTGGTCACCAGGTCGGGGCTCGGCGCGTACCAGGGCATGCCGGCACTGCGCTGGCGCACCCGCGGCGACATGCGCAACTTCATGTGGCTCCAGCGGCCCGGAGTCGCGCTGTACGTCGCCACGACGCCGGGCCTCGCCGACGAGGTCGGCGAGGTCGCGGCCGGCATCGTCCCGGACGGCTGACCGGCCGCGACAGCGCGCTGAAAGAGCCTCAGCGCGCCTCGGACAGCAGCTTGGCCATCCGGCTGACGCCCTCGACCAGGTCGTCGTCGCCGAGCGCGTACGACAGCCGGAAGTAGCCCGGCGTGCCGAACGCCTCGCCCGGCACCACCGCGACCTCCGCCTCCTCCAGGATCAGCTCGGCCAGCTCCGCCGACGACGCCGGCCGCTGCCCGCGCAGCTCCTTGCCGAGCAGTTCCTTGATCGACGGGTACGCGTAGAACGCCCCCTTCGGCTCCGGGCAGACCACGCCCGGGATCTCGTTGAGCATCCGCACCATGGTCCGCCGGCGCCGGTCGAACGCCTCGCGCATCCGCTCCACCGCCGACAGGTCGCCCCGCAGCGCCGCCAGCGCGGCCATCTGCGAGACGTTCGCCACGTTGGAGGTGGCGTGCGACTGGAGGTTCGTGGCCGCGCGCACCACGTCCGGCGGGCCGATCAGCCAGCCCACCCGCCAGCCCGTCATCGCGTACGTCTTGGCCACGCCGTTGAGCACGACCACCCGGTCGGCCAGCTCGGGGACGGCCGTGGCGATGCTGGTGAACTCCGCGCCGTCGTACACGAGGTGCTCGTAGATCTCGTCCGTGACCACCCACAGGCCGTGCTCGGCGGCCCAGCGGCCGATCTGCTCGGTCTGCTCGCGCGTGTGGACGGCGCCCGTGGGGTTGGACGGTGAGACGAACAGCAGGACCTTGGTGCGCTCCGTGCGCGCCGCCTCCAGCTGCTCGACGCTCGCCAGGTAGCCGGTCGTCTCGTCGGTCACGACGTCGACCTGGACGCCGCCCGCCAGCTTGATCGCCTCCGGGTACGTCGTCCAGTACGGCGCGACGACCAGGACCTCGTCGCCCGGATCGAGCAGCGTGGCGAACGCCTCGTAGACCGCCTGCTTGCCGCCGTTGGTGACCAGGACCTGCGTCGGGTTCACCCGGTAGCCGGAGTCGCGCAGCGTCTTGTCGGCGATCGCCAGCTTCAGCTCGGGCAGGCCGCCGGCCGGCGTGTACTTGTGGAAACGGGGATCGCGCGCCGCCTCGACCGCCGCCTCGACGATGTACTCGGGCGTGGGGAAGTCGGGCTCGCCGGCGCCGAAGCCGATGACCGGGCGGCCGTCCGCCTTCATCGCCTTGGCCCGGGCGTCCACGGCGAGCGTGGCTGACTCGGAGATCGCGGAGATCCGCGTGGAGATGCGAGGTCGCATGGACATGGGTCCATGCTCCCATCTCCTCGCCGTCCTGGACCGTTGGCGGGGCTCTGACCTGCGAGATCGGAACGGGTTCGACGGAACAGGGATCCACCGATACACTTTCGCCTGGTCGTGCCGCCGCATGTCGATGTGCGGTTCGGTCCAGGCAGTGAGCCGATCAGGGTAGTGTGGTTGGCGACATAGGGCACTGGCGCAATTGGTAGCGCACCGGTCTCCAAAACCGGCGGTTGGGGGTTCGAGTCCCTCGTGCCCTGCGAGTGCGGTCCGCGCAATAATGGGCGTGTAATGCGCGCCGCAAACTGCGTTGGATACGACAGATTCAGGTGAGGACTGTGGCGATCGACACGCGCGGCGAGACCGCAGGCAAGCCCAGTGGTGAGAAGAAGTCTCGCACTACGCCTGCCCTTTTCTACCGGCAGGTCGTCAATGAGCTCCGCAAGGTCATCTGGCCGACACGCAAGGATCTCATCACCTACACCACGGTCGTTCTGGTATTCGTTCTGATCATGGTCGCGATCGTGTACGGGCTCGACAGCGCCCTCGGCTGGGCCATCCTCCGCGTCTTCGGTGGAGCCTGATCCGACGCCGCCGGTAGCACCTGACGGAGTCGCCATACGATTCGACGAAATTCGACGGAAGAGGAAAGTCACCGTGTCCGAGTCTTCAGTGCCGGCGGAGGAGCCCCGCAGCGAGTGGGGCGACCAGCCGGAAGAGGCCGTCGAGGCCGCTGAGGAGACCTCCGGCGCCGAGCTCGCTGACAGCGACGAGGCCGCCGACGACGAGGTCGCGTCCGCGACCGACGAAGACGGTGACGCTGAGTTCGACGACGACGAGGACGATGCCGACGAGGTCGACATCGCCGAGTCCGAGGTCGAGGTCGAAGAGCCTGACGTCGATCCCGTCGAGGAGTTCAAGAGCGGTCTGCGTGGCCAGCCCGGCGAGTGGTATGTGATCCACTCCTACGCCGGCTACGAGAACCGCGTGAAGTCCAACATCGAGAGCCGCAACGTGTCGCTCAACATGGAGGACTACATCTACCAGGTCGAGGTGCCGACGCACACCGTCCAGGAGTTCAAGAGCGGCAAGAAGGTCCCGGTCAAGGAGCGGGTGCTGCCCGGCTACGTGCTGGTGCGCATGGAGCTGACCGACGAGTCCTGGGCCGCCGTGCGCAACACGCCGGGCGTGACGGGCTTCGTCGGCCTGTCCAACAAGCCGAGCCCGCTGAGCCTGGACGAGGTCGCCAAGTTGCTCGCCCCGGAGCCCACCGAGGAGAGCAAGAAGGCCGCCGCCAAGACCAGCAGCGGCCCGACGGTCGAGTTCGAGATCGGCGAGTCCGTCACGGTCATGGACGGCCCGTTCGCCACGCTGCCCGCCTCGGTGAGCGAGATCAGCCCCGAGTCGCAGAAGCTCAAGGTGCTCGTCTCCATCTTCGGTCGTGAGACCCCGGTTGAGCTGTCGTTCAACCAGGTCTCGAAGATCTAAGACGATCACTTACACTTAGACGTTCGGCCGGCCGCCTCTCGCGAAGGGCGGCCTTCCGACATGTCCGGCCGCACCCGCGCCCGGACAGCATCACGATCAGGACCCGGAGAAGGACTCATGCCTCCGAAGAAGAAGATCGCGGCGCTCGTCAAGGTCCAGCTTCCCGCTGGCCAGGCCACGCCCGCCCCGCCGGTCGGTACCGCCCTCGGTCCGCACGGCGTCAACATCATGGACTTCGTCAAGCAGTACAACGCTGCGACGGAGGCTCAGCGGGGCAACATCATCCCCGTTGAGATCACCATTTTCGAGGACCGCAGCTTCACCTTCATCACGAAGACGCCCCCGGCCCCCGAGCTGATCAAGAAGGCTCTGGGTCTGGACAAGGGCAGCGCGGTCCCGCACAAGGACAAGGTCGGCAAGCTCAGCCGCGAGCAGCTCCGCAGCATCGCCGAGACCAAGATGCCCGACCTCAACGCCAACGACATCGAGGCGGCCGAGAAGATCATCGCCGGCACCGCCCGGTCGATGGGCATCACCGTCGCCGACTGAGACCTTTCCCTACCCCGTGGGAGGGCCCGGAGCTGGCCCGCGGACCACAAGGAGACATCATGCAGCGCAGCAAGGCGCACAAGAACGCCGCGGCGAAGATCGACCGCGACAAGCTCTACTCCCCGGCCGAGGCGGCGAAGATCGCCAAGGACACGTCGACCACCAAGTTCGACGCGACCGTCGAGGTCGCGGTGCGGCTCGGCGTCGACCCTCGCAAGGCCGACCAGATCGTGCGCGGCACGGTCAACCTTCCGCACGGCACCGGTAAGACCGCCCGGGTCCTGGTCTTCGCGACCGGTGACCGTGCCGAGGCCGCCCGCGAGGCGGGCGCCGACATCGTCGGCGCCGACGAGCTGATCGACGAGATCGCCAAGGGCAACCGGCTCAACGAGTTCGACGCCGTGGTCGCCACCCCGGACCTCATGGGCAAGGTCGGCCGTCTGGGCCGCGTCCTCGGCCCGCGTGGTCTCATGCCCAACCCCAAGACCGGCACGGTGACGCCCGACGTCGCCAAGGCCGTGACGGAGATCAAGGGCGGCAAGATCGAGTTCCGTACCGACCGGCAGGCCAACCTGCACTTCATCATCGGCAAGACGTCGTTCGACGAGCGCAAGCTCATCGAGAACTACGCCGCCGCGCTCGACGAGGTGCTCAGGCTCAAGCCGTCGGCCGCCAAGGGCCGCTACGTCAAGAAGGTCACCTTCTCGACCACCATGGGCCCCGGCGTCCCGGTCGACCCCAACGCCACGCGCGGCCTCACGGCCGAGCTCGACGCGTAGGCGACGACCTCCGCGCCAGGCGCGCACCGAACGGCCCCCGCCCCCACCGGGCGGGGGCCGTTCGCGTTGTGCGGGGAGGCCGGCGGCAAAGAGTTTGTCCGGGACGACCCTGGGTTTTCCCCGAGATCTCCGGGGAAGTCGGCAATTCCGGCTACTGACACGTAGGGTCAAAACATGCTGAAGCGCAGGATTTCTCTCGCCACTAGCGCGGCGGGTGCCGCCTTAGTGGCGGTCACGCTCACCGGTTGCGGCTCGAACGCGCAGCCCATCCAGGTGAACCTGGCCGCCTCCGAAGTGCTGGCGCAGGCCGCGCAGAAGACCGCGGAGGTCACCAGCTACACCGTCGACGCCGTCGTCGACGTGTCGAGCCCCGAGGACAAGGGCAAGGTGCAGGGACGGATGCTCTACCAGAGCAAGCCGCAGCTCGCCGTGGACCTCACCCTCGACACCGTCGATCTGGGCGAGCGCGGGCTCCCCGGCGGGGTGCGGGCCGTGCTCCAGGGCGACACCGTCTACGTCAAGGTCGAGGCGCTGAAGGAGCTCGTCGGCGCCACCAAGCCGTGGATCAAGGTCTCGCTCAACGACATCGGCGGCTCCGACCAGGTCAAGCAGACGCTCGGCCAGATCCAGCAGTTCGACCTGGCCAACGTCACCAAGATGGTCACCACGTCCAAGGACGTGAAGTCCGTCGGCACGGAGACCGTGGACGGCACGGACGCCACCCACTACAGCGGCACGTTCCCGACGGACGTGGCCGTCAAGCAGCTGCCCGCCGACGAGCAGGAGCAGGCCCGCAGGGGCCTGGCCGAGCTCAAGGACGTCAAGTTCGACGTCTGGGTCGGCTCCGACGGCCTGCCGCGCAAGCTCGCGCTGAACGGCAAGGAGCAGGGCACCACGCTCGACGCGACGCTGCTGTTCAAGGGCTTCAACGAGCCCGTGAACATCGACGCGCCGCCCGCCGACCAGGTCGGCGAGATGCCCAAGCCCACCACCAACTGAGCGACGGTTTCAGAGAGCGATTTGGAAACTCGGCGACCAGCACGTACTCTGGTCGTTGCCGAAGACCGCCGGTTGTCGTCAGGTGCCTCAAGACCTGACGACCGAAGGATCCGCTCAAGCGGACGGCCCGCGCAGGTGTGATGCGAGTTTCCCGCATGGTGATCCATGTGTGAGCCCCGTGTGCGCCCTGCGCCCGGGGCTGTTCTCTTTTCTGGGGTGCCTTCACCGGTGGCACATCTGGAAGGAGGCCCATGGCGAGGGCGGATAAGGCGACAGCGGTTGCCGAGCTCAAGAACGAGTTCGAAGGCAGCGCTGCCGCCGTTCTGACCGAGTACCGCGGTCTCACCGTCGCCCAGCTCAAGCAGCTGCGCGTTGCTCTTGGTGAGAATGCGAAGTTCGCCGTGGCGAAGAACACCCTGACCAAGATCGCGGCCAACGAGGCCGGCGTGACGGGTCTGGATGACCTGCTGATCGGCCCGACCGCCGTCGCCTTCGTCAAGGGCGACGTCGTCGAGGCGGCCAAGGGTCTGCGTGACTTCGCCAAGGCCAATCCCCTTCTGGTGATCAAGGGTGGCGTTCTCGAGGGCAAGGCCCTCGACGCCGCTGAGATCACCAAGCTCGCCGACCTCGAGTCCCGCGAGGTTCTCCTCGCGAAGCTTGCCGGCGCGATCAAGGCGAAGCAGAGCGCTGCTGCCGCGATGTTCGCCGCGCTGCCCACCAACATGGCTCAGCTGGCCGAAGCCCTTCGCGCGAAGCGCGAAGAGGCGGGCGAGTAACTCGGGGATTGCCGCACCACCCGCGGTCCCGTTCCTAAATTTCGCAAGTCTCATACGGAGGAAACCATCATGGCGAAGCTCAGCACCGACGAGCTGCTCGACGCGTTCAAGGAGATGACCCTCCTCGAGCTCTCCGAGTTCGTGAAGCAGTTCGAGGACGTCTTCGACGTCAAGGCCGCCGCCCCCGTGGCCGTCGCCGCCGCCGCCCCCGCCGGTGGCGGTGCCGCCGCCGCCGAGGTCGAGGAGCAGGACGAGTTCGACGTCATCCTCGAGGCCGCCGGCGACAAGAAGATCCAGGTCATCAAGGAGATCCGCGCCCTCACGTCCCTCGGCCTGAAGGAGGCCAAGGACCTGGTGGACGGCGCTCCCAAGCCGGTCTTCGACGGCAAGGTCAACAAGGAGCAGGCGGAGAAGGCCAAGGCTGCCCTCGAGGGCGCCGGCGCCACCGTCACCGTCAAGTAACACCCCTCTCCGGGCGCCCTCGGGGCGCCTCGCGGAGGTCGTTCGTCCAGAAGGGGCGGCCACACCCTGGTGCCGGGTGTGCCGCCCCTTCTGCGTGTCCGGACCCGGGCGCGACCAGGCGACCGCCCGGCGCTAACGAGATTCTCATGCTCGTCTCATCGCCGGCCGAGAGGCCGTTCCTAGCCTGCGGGTGTGACCACTACGCATGCCAGGACGCGATGGGCGCCGGCCGGCCTGCTCGCCGCCACCGCCGCGCTCTACCTCTGGGGGCTCGGCTCCTCCGGCTGGGCGAACTCGTTCTACTCGGCCGCCGTCCAGGCCGGCAGCCAGAGCTGGAAGGCGTTCTTCTTCGGCTCCTCCGACGCCGCCAACGCGATCACCGTGGACAAGACACCCGCGTCGCTGTGGCCGATGGAGCTGAGCGCGCGGCTCTTCGGGCTGAACTCGTGGAGCATCCTCGTGCCGCAGGCGCTCATGGGGGTCGCCACCGTCGCGGTCGTGTACGCCACGGTGCGGCGGCGCTTCCCGGTCTGGGCGGGGCTGCTGGCGGGGGCCGTGATGGCGCTGACGCCGGTGGCGGTGCTGATGTTCCGGTTCAACAACCCGGACGCGCTCCTGGTGCTGCTGCTGACGCTCGCGGCGTACTGCGTGGTGCGGGCGCAGGAGCGGGCCGTCACCCGCTGGCTGGTGCTGGCGGGGGTGTGCCTGGGCTTCGCGTTCCTGGCCAAGATGCTGCAGGCGTTCCTGGTGCTGCCGGGGTTCGCGCTGGTGTACGTGATGATGGCCCCCACGAAGGTGTGGCGGCGGGTTCGGCAGCTCGCGCTGGCCGGGGTGGCCATGGTGGTGTCGGCCGGGTGGTGGCTGCTGGCCGTGGCCCTGGTGCCGGCGTCCGAGCGGCCGTACATCGGCGGTTCGCAGACCAACAGCGTGCTGGAGCTGGCCCTCGGCTACAACGGCATCGGGCGGCTCAACGGCGCCGACTACGGCGGCCTCGGCAACCTCAACCAGGAGGCGGGGCCGTTGCGGCTGTTCGACACGGAGGCCGGGGGCCAGATCTCGTGGCTGCTGCCCGCCGCGCTGATCCTGCTGGCGGCCGCGCCGTGGCTGACGCGGGGGGCGTCCCGCACGGATTCGGCCCGCGCCCAGTTCGGCGTGTGGGGCGGATGGCTGGCGGTCACGGGGCTGGTCTTCAGCCTCATGCAGGGGATCTTCCACGCGTACTACACGGTCGCGCTCGCGCCGGCCATCGCGGGTCTGGTGGGTGCGGGGGCGGCGCTGCTGTGGGAGCGCCGGGAGCCGTTCCTGCCGGCGGCGGTCACGGGGGTGACGGCACTGTGGTCGTACGTGCTGCTGACGCGTGACGGGGACTGGAACCCGTGGCTGGGGCCGGCGGTGCTGGTGGCCGGGCTGGGGCTCGCGGTGGCTCTGCCGGCGGGCAGCCGCTTCACCGCCCGGCGCCAGGCCCCGGACCGGGAGGCGAAGGCCCTGGAGCCCGTACGGCGGTGGTGGGGCGCGGTCGTCGCAGGGGCGATCGCGGTGTCCCTGGTCGGCCCGGCCGCCTACGCGGTGGACACCGCGGCCTCCCCGCACACCGGAGCCATCCCGACGGCCGGTCCGTCCACCGGCGGGCTCGGTCCGGGCGGGTTCCGGGGCGGCCGGGCGCTGGGCATGAGCCCGACCGGCCCCCAGCCGGGCACGGGCCGGCCCGGGGGAGCGCCGCCGCAGGGCATGGGACGCGGCGCGGGTCGCGACGGCATGGGGGGCGGCATGGGCGGCCGGGCCGGCGGGATGGGCGGGCTGCTCAACGCGCCCGCCCCGTCGGCCGAGCTGACCACGCTGCTCAAGAGCGGCGCCGCCGCCTACACGTGGGCCGCCGCGACCGTCGGCTCGAACAACGCCGCCGGGTACCAGCTCGCGACCGGCCTGCCGGTGATGGCGGTGGGCGGGTTCAACGGCACGGACCCCGCGCCGACGCTCGCCCGCTTCCAGCGGTACGTGGCCGAGAAGAAGATCCACTACTTCGTGGGCTCCGGCATGGGGACGGGCGGCCGCGCGGGCGCCTCGGGCAGCGGGGGGAGCGACGAGGCGGCCCGGATCGGGGCCTGGGTCCAGGAGACGTTCACGGCCACCACCGTGGGCGGCGTGACGGTCTTCGACCTGACGGCCCGCTGACCGGCCGACCCTGCGCCGCCGCCGTCCCGGATCACGCGGCGGCGGCGCGTACGCGGCCGATGGCGCCGGCGTCCATGTAGTCGCGGGTGTGGACGATCAGCCCGTCCCTGATCCGCAGCACCAGCAGGCCGGGGACGGTGATCGGCCGGCCGTTGACCGTCACGTCGGTCTCCTGCTCCACCACGACGACCTCGGCGTCGGCCCCGGGGTGGAGCGCCACGGTGCGGACCCGTTCGACCTCGGCGGGGGTCGTGGACCAGCTGGCGCGGTAGCCGGCGCGGACCTCCTCCCGCCCCCTGAGCGGCGGCAGGCCACCGAACGGGAACTCGTGCAGGCCGTCCTCGGCGTACAGATCCGCCAGCTCGTCGGCGGACTTGCGCAGCATGGCCCGGTGGTAGGCGGCGACGATCTCTTCAGTGGACACAGGCGTACCCCATTCCCTCAACGGACGTTGACTCAACGAGCGTAGAGCGAAAAGGCAGAGTGAGTCAACGCGTGTAGAGTCGGAGCCGTGACCGAGCCAGCGCTCACGCGCGCCGAGCGCCGCCGCAGGACCGAGCGGCGCATCCTCGACGCGGCACGCGAGCTGTTCGCCGAGCGCGGCTTCGAGCGCACCACGATCCGCGCCGTGGCGGGGGCAGCCGAGGTCGATCCCGCGCTGGTCATGCAGTACTTCGGCAACAAGCAGCGGCTCTTCGGCGAGGCCGTGCGCATGGCCCGCCCCGCCGAGCCCGCGACGGGCCCCGACGAGGCCGTCGAGCACCTGCTCGGCACCCTGGGCGTGAAGATGAGGCTGCCGCCCGCCTCGCTGGCGATGCTCCGATCGATGCTCACGCACCCGGAGGCCGCCACGACGGCTCGCGAGTCGCTGAGCCGGCAGGTCGAGCACGTGAGCGCGTCGCTGCCCGGAGAGGACGCCCGGCTGCGGGCGGCGCTGATGACGACGATCATGCTGGGGCTGACCGTGGGCCACCAGCTCCTGGAGCTGGAGGAGCTGCGCGAGGCGTCGCGCGAGGAGATCGTCGCCGCGCTCCGTCCCGCGCTGCGTGCCCTCGCCGCCCCCGGGACTCACTGACCGATCCATACCGTCTCGTGCCTGTCCGGTCGATTGCCGTCCTGCCGCGGTGACCCCCGCGTTATGATCCGGCGACCGGCGAAAGGGGCGAGCGGACGTGACGAATCTCTCTCTCCGGCTCGGCCGCCCGCTGATCCTCGCGCTGGCCGGGCTGCTCGTCGTCCTGGCCGTCGCGGGTCTGTGGATCGGCGCCCAGGAGCGGGACGCGCAGGCCAGGGCCGACGAGCGGAGAGCCGCGCTCGACGCCGCGGGCGCGCACGCGGTGAGCCTGCTGTCGCTCCACTACAAGACCGTGGACGCGGACGCGCGGCGCATCCTGGACACCTCGACCGGGGCGGCGCGCGAGGAGTACGAGGCGAACCTGGGCCGGCTCAAGAGCACCACGGTCGCCAACAAGGTGGTGCAGGACGGCGTGCTGCGGGCCACCGGGCTGGTGTCGCTGACCGGCTCGGCGGCGAAGGTGCTGGTGGTGGCCGACGTGGACATCCGCTGGGAGGGGTCGAAGACGCCGCCCCAGGACCGGTTCTACCGGTGGTCGATGGATCTCACCAAGGTCGGCGGGGTCTGGCTCGTGTCGAAGGCCGTACAGGTGTGAAAGCCGTACAGGTGTGAAAGCCGTACAGGTGTGAAAGCCGCACGGGCGTGAGGCGGGCGCCGAAGGCCTTGCAGGTGTGAAGGAGGCGGGTGTGAGGGTCGTCATGGCCGCTGTGCTGGCCGTCGCGGTGCTCGTGCTGGGCGCGGTCGTCGGCGTGATGTGGGCCGATCTGCGAGCCTTCAACGACGCCGACGCGGACGCAGTGGAGGCCGTGGCGGCGGCCCGTACGGCCGCCCCTGAGCTGATGTCGTACGACTACCGCACGGTCGAGCGCGACCTGGCACGGGCCAGGACGCGCACCACCGGCGCGCTGGCCGGCTACTACGGCGAGCTGGCCAAGTCCCTGACCGGCAAGGCGAAGGCGCAGAAGACCGTGCAGACGGCCTCCGTGGCCGCGGCCGGAGTCGAACGGGCCGAGCCCGGGCGGGTCGAGGTGCTCTTGTTCGTGAACACCGGTACGGTCAGGGAGGTTCCGGGGGAGGCGGCTCCCCAGCGGCAGATCAGCCAGAACCGGGTCAGGCTGGTCATGGTCCGCGGTGACGCAGGGTGGCTCGCGGCGGACCTGTCCACGCTGATCGGGACAGCGTGAGTGGTCCGGGCGCGGCAGGTCGGTCAATTGTCACTAAAAAATTGGTTTGGCGAAGGCCAAGAACGGGGTAACTCCTTCACGACCACACCGGTCGCCGGCATGGGTTCGTCCCTCGGCGTGACGGAGCGTTAACCGTCCCCGTTCGCGGGTATCGTCTTGGGCCTGACGGTAGGCGTCCGATCACGCAGGGGAGAAAACCCAGCGTCCGGGCCCTGGGTCGGCGGAAAGTCCGGCTTGTGGGCTTGACGTTTTCGCTCGAACGGGCGATGCTGCGACCAACGTGAAGCATGCAGCGAGAGCAAAGTGGACAGGCGTGTGCCGTTCGGCTACACTGCCCCTTTGCGCTGCCCTTTGACGACCCGCTCCGCTTGCTCACGTTGCGAGGTTGTCTGGCGTGCGTGTAGTCAGTCCGCCGCGAGCCCTCGGAAGGACATCTGTTGGCAGCCTCGCGCAACGCCTCCGCCG
>NZ_JBEXDT010000141.1:0-15609 GCF_040605905.1 Nonomuraea sp. NPDC005501
GGAGCTCACGCTCACCGCGTACGACGGCTACTGGGGAGGCTGGACGGGCCCGCACTACCGCACGGTCAAGTACCGCGTCGTGCCCGACCCCGACCTCGCCGGCTCCCGTACGGTCGGCACCGCGCCGATGTTCGTCAGGCCGCGCTGGCCGGTGCCGCCGGTCTGGCCGCTGCCGCTCGGCGACCGTGACCCGCTGACCAGCACCGGGCTGTTCCCCGCCGAGCTGCTCAAGCCGCCGTCGCCGTCCCGGGTGCCGCCGCACGAGGCCACGACCGAGCCGATGCCGACGGTGGGCGACCCGTTCGCCCCGACCGACCGTGCCCGGCCGGGCACGGGGCTCCCGCGGCCGTGGCAGGCGTTCACCTCCGCCCGCGACCAGGGGCTCGTCACGCGGGGACAGCCGCGGACCGGGGACTCCGGGGAACGGCCGGCCCTCCGGCCGAACGGCGGTCCAGGGGGCGGTCCGGGCGGTGACGTGTTCGCCACGGGAGACGTGTTCCCGGTGCCCCGCGCCGCCCATACGGGCGTCCTGGCCGGGCCGGTGGCGGGTGACGTGCTGGACGACGAGCCGGCCACGCAGGAGATGCCCGCGATCCGGGCCGGTGACGTGCTCGTCCACAAGACGCCCGACTCCCCGGGCGCGACCGGGGGGAGCGGCGCGCCCGGCAGCCTGTTCGCCCGGCGCGACCGGCCGGCCGAGCCGGTCTACCGGCTCCCGCTCCCGGCGGACGGCGACAAGCCCACGCCCGTGACCGCGTCGGCGTCGGCGTCGGCGTCGGCGTCCACGACGACCTCGTCCCCCACCGCGACGGAGCCCGCGAGCGGGGACGAGGCCCATGACGCCGGTGCCGCCGCCGCCAAGCCGCCGAAGCCCCGCAGGGACGCCCCGCCCAAGCCGCTGCGCTCGGGCAGGGACGCCCCGCCCAGGCCGCCGCGCTCCGGCAAGGGCGCGCCGCGCAAGGGACGGCCGCGCCCGCGCCGGCACCACGACTGGGCGTGGGAGCTGATCGGGTTCCTGATCTGCGTGGCGATCGCGATGATCGTGTTCTTCTCGGTCCCCGCCATGCTCAGTCCCTGACGGTCACCGGCCCCCGGGCGGGACGGGGCGGTCAGCCGGCGGAGAGGATCAGGCCGCTGGTAGGCACGCCCGTCCCGGCCGTCACCAGGACGTGCTCCACCTCGGGCACCTGGTTGGCCGACGTGCCGCGGATCTGGCGCACGGCCTCGGCGATGCCGTTCATACCGTGGATGTACGCCTCGCCGAGCTGGCCGCCGTGCGGGTTGACCGGGAGCCGGCCGCCCAGCTCGATGCCGCCGTCGCGCAGGAACCCGGCGGCCTCGCCCCGGCCGCAGAACCCCAGCTCCTCCAGCTGCGCGAGGACGAACGGGGTGAAGTGGTCGTACAGGATGGCGGTCTGCACGTCCTGCGGAGTGAGCCCGGACGCCTCCCACAACTGGCGGCCGACGACGGACATCTCGGGCAGGCCGGTCATGTCATCCCGGTAGTAGCTGGTCATCATCAGCTGCCCCTCCCCCGCCCCCTGCGCGGCGGCCGTGACCACGGCGGGAGAGCGCCGCAGGTCCCGCGCCCGCTCGGCGGAGGTGACGACCAGGGCCACCGCCCCGTCGCTCTCCTGGCAGCAGTCGAACAACCGCAGCGGCTCCACGATCCAGCGCGACGCCTGGTGCTCCTCCAGCGTGATGGGCCGCTGGTAGAACCAGGCGGCCGGGTTCGTGGCGGCGTGGCGGCGCATCGCCACCGCGACCCGGCCGAAGTCCTCGGACGTGGCGCCGTAGGCATGCATGTACCGCCGGGCGAACATCGCCACCCACGCCGCCGGTGTCATCAGCCCGAACGGCACGTGCCAGCTCATCTCCAGCCCCTGCGACGTCGGCTGGCCGCCCAGCCGCGCGTCGGGCTGCCCGAAGCGCCGGCCCGACCGCTCGTTGAAGGCCCGGTAGCAGACGACCGTGCGGGCCATGCCGGTGGCGACGGCCATGGCGGCGTGCGCCACCGTCCCGCAGGCCGCGCCGCCGCCGTACTCGACCCGGGAGAAGAACGTCAGGTCGCCCGCCCCGATCTCCCGGGCCACGGCGATCTCCTGGTTGGTGTCCTGGGTGAAGGTCACCATCCCGTCCACCTCGGACGGGTCGAGGCCGGCGTCGTCCAGCGCCGCGAACACGGCCTCGGCGGCCAGCCGGAGCTCCGACCGGCCGGAGTCCTTGCTGAACTCGGTGGCGCCGATGCCCGCGATGGCGGCTCGCGATCCCAACACGTACTGGCTCCTCATGGTTCTTCGGGCAAGGACCCGCGCTCGGGCAGAAGGGCGCCGTCGGGGAGGAGGGCGCCCTAGGGAAGAAGGGTGCTCTAGGGGAGAAAGGTGAAGGTGACGGTGGCGGTGGCGTGGTCGCCGAGGCTGACCTTGCCGCGCACCTCGACCGTGTAGTCGGACCCGTCCCGCGTGACGATCGTGCCGTTGAAGCTCAGGCGGTCGCCCGCGTACGCGGGCACGCCGAGCTTGACGTTGATGCGCCTGATGATCGCCTCGGGCCCCGTCCAGTCGGTGACGTACCGCTCGACCAGGCCCATCGTGGTCAGGATGTTGAGGAAGATGTCCTTGGAGCCCTGCGCGCGCGCACCGCCGACGTCGTGGTGGACCGGGGTGAAGTCCATGGTGGCCAGGGCGGTGGAGATGACCACCGTGGGCGTGAGGTCGATCGACAGCTCGGGCAGGACCGCGCCGATCTCGATCTGGTCTTCGGTCAGCGTCCGCATCACGACTCCCGTGGCGCCCACATAGGAAGGATCAGTTCGTCGTCCATTGCCCGATAGGTCGCGCGCAACTTCATACCGATACCCACCGTGTCAGGCGGGCAGTCCATGACATTGCCCACAATCCTCACCCCTTCCGGCAGTTCCACCACGGCCACCACGAAAGGCGTCTCGCGTCCCGGGACCGGCGGGTGGTGGTGGACGACGTAGCTGAAGACCGTGCCCTCGCCCCGGGCCACGACGTACGACCGGTTGGCCGATCGGCAGGCCGGGCAGACGGGGCCGGGCGGGTGCCGGAGCCGGCCGCAGTCGGCGCAGGTCTGGATGCGCAGCTCGCCGTCCCGCACGCCGTCCCAGAAGAACGCGGTGTCCCGGTTCCGCGCGGGTCTCAGCGGGTACGGCTCGCGCCCCGCCGGCTCCGGTCGCACGGCGGATGGCGGGCCCTCCCGTCGCCGGTGGGGCCGGAACTTGAGCACCCGGAACATCATCTCGGCGACCGGCTCGTCCCCCTCGCCGTACCAGGTGACGTTCCACGTGGCGAAGTACCCCTCGCCGAGCGCGGTGCGCTTGGGGCCGGTCAGGCCCGAGAAACGGGTGGCCGGCGTGAGCCGCTCGCCCACGCGCGCGTGGCGGTGGTGGGTCTGCTCGCAGTTGGTCGCCACCACGCCCGTGTAGCCCTCGGCGTCCAGCGCGGCCAGCATGTCGTCCACCGGCGAGCGGTCCTTGGCGTCGCGCCGGACGCCGGGCATCGTCCAGACCTGGGCCATCGCCGGCGGGGCGATGCCCTTGTCGAGGTACGTCCGGTTGGTGTCGCCCATCGCGTCGAGCCAGTGCCTGATCATCGGCAGGTTGACGGGGTCGGCGGCCGGGGTGCCGCGCACCTCCCCCAGCGCGGCCTGCTTGTCCGCGAGCGCCCGCAGCTCCGGCTCGCTCATCCGGGTGGTCCCGGTCATCGGGGCGGCCTCGGCAGGTTCAGGCCGAGCATGGCGATCAGCTCCCGCTGCACCTCGTTGACGCCGCCGCCGAAGGTCAGCACGACGGCGCCCTTGACGCCGTGGTCCACGCGTTCGAGCAGCTCGGCGGTCTCCGGGTCGGACGGGTCGCCGTAGCGGGCGAGCACGTCGCCGACCAGCCGGCCGACCTCCTGCATCCGCTCCGAGCCGTAGACCTTGGTGGCGGAGGCGTCGGGCGCCCCCAGCCAGCCGAGGTCCATGTTGGCGGCCACCTGCCAGTTGAGCAGCTCGTTGGTACGGAAGTAGGCGCGCACCCGGCCGAGCGCCCGGCGCACGTCCGGCTCGCCGGCCAGCCCCGTACGGCGCGCCCAGGCCAGGAACCGGTCGTAGGTCTGGCCGAGGTTGCCGGCCGGCCCCAACGTGACCCGCTCGTGGTTGAGCTGGTTGACGATGAGGTCCCAGCCCTTGTCCACCTCGCCGACGACCATGTCCACCGGGACGCGGACGTCGGAGTAGTACGTGGCGTTGGTGTGGTGGCGGCCGTCCATGGTGACGATCGGCGTCCACGAGTAACCCGGGTCGGCCGTGGAGGCGATCATCATGGTGATGCCCTTGTGCTTCTTCGCCCCGGGGTTCGTGCGGGCGGCCAGCCAGATGTACTGCGCGTAGTGGGCGCCGCTGGTGAAGATCTTCTGGCCGTTGACGACGTAGTGGTCGCCGTCGAGGACCGCGGTGGTGCGCAGCGAGGCCAGGTCCGTGCCCGCCTCGGGCTCGCTGTAGCCGATGGCGAAGTGGCACTCCCCGGCCAGGATGCGGGGCAGGAAGAACTCCTTCTGCTCGGGCGTGCCGTACTGCATCAGCGTGGGCCCGACGGTCTGCAGCGTGATGATCGGGTACGGCACGCCGGCGCGGGCGATCTCGTTGGCGAAGATCTGCTGCTCGACGGGGCCGAAGCCGCCTCCGCCGTACTCCTTCGGCCAGCCGAGGCCGAGCTTGCCGTCGCGGCCGAGGCGGCGGCAGTGCTCCATGTACGTCTCGCCGAACGGGTCGTCGGCGATCTTGCGGCGTTCGTCGTCGGTGAGACAGTGACGGAAGTACTCGCGCAGCTCGTCGCGGAGCCCGCGCTGGTCCGGGGTCAGGTCGATGAGCATCAGGCGAGCGCTCCGATCAGGTCGAGCTGGGCGTCCTGGCCGCCGAGCAGGAACGACAGGTGCTTGGCTTGGGCGAAGTAGCGGTGCAGCGGGTAGGTCACGTCGAGGCCGAGGCCGCCGTGCAGGTGCTGGCAGGTGTAGAGCGCCCTGAACGCCTCGCCGACGTGGAAGGCGGCCAGCGCCACGTCCTCCTCGGCCGGCAGGCCCTCGCCCAGCCGCCAGACGGCCGACCACATGGCCACGTCCAGCGCCCGCCCGGCGATGTAGACGTCGGCGATCTGCATCGTCACGGCCTGGAACTGCGCCAGCGCCCGGTCGAACTGCCGGCGCGTCCTGATGTAGCCGGTGGTCAGCTCCAGCGCCCCGGCGAGCACGCCGCTCGCCTGGGCGGCCACGGCGGCGGTGAGGACGTGCCGCAGGCCGTCCACGGCCTCGGGCCCGGCGACCCGCTCCGCGGGGGTCCGGTCGAGGACGACGGTGGCGGCGGGCTCCCCGGTGGAGGCGAACTCGGGCCTCGACTCGGGCTCCGAGACCAGGAACACCCCTGCGTCGGCGGTGACCAGGACGTCGGACTCCGGGTACGGGACGCCGGTCTTCCTGCCGGTCAGCACCCAGCCGTCGCCGGTCCGGTCCGCGGTGGTCGCGGGCGGGTCGGCCGGGACCCGGCCGGGCTCCCTGAGCGCGATGGTGGCGGAGCGCTCCTGCTGGGGGCGGGTGCCGTGCCGGCTGAGGAACAGCGAGGCGGCCAGGGCCGGCAACGCGGGCACCGACGCGGCGCGGGCACCCACCTCACGCAGCACCACGGCCATCTCGACGGGGCCGAGCCCCGCGCCACCGGCCTCCTCGGGCAGGCAGACGCCGAGCAGCCCGGCCTCGCGCAGCCGCCGCCCGGGTTCGTCCTTCGTGAGCAGCTCGGCGGTCAGCTCGCGCAGGTCGCGCTGGGTGTCGTCCAGGCCGAAGTCCATCATTCCTCCCGTAGGTGTGCCAGCAGGTGTGCGCGGCCGTTCCTGGCGAAGTCGTCCTCGATGGCCTTGACGTCGTCCTCCTCCAGCCGCCGCCACCCGTCCCGGGCGGGTGACGGCCCGGGGGGACGCCACCAGACGGGGTCGGCCGTGCGCCAGGCGTCGCGGGCGAGCAGGCGCTTGACGACCTTGTGCGAGGCGGTCTGCGGCAGGGCCAGCGCGATGCGGACGTAGCGGGGCACGGCCTTGCGGCCGACGTCGGGCCGGGCGGCGAGGAAGGAGGCGAACGCGGCCGGGGAGAACGGCTCGGCCATGACCAGCGCCGCCATCGGCTGGTCGCCGGCCGCCGCGTCGGGCACCGGGTACACCGCCGCCTCCACCACGCCGGGGAACTCCCGCAGGGCCGCCTCGATCGGGGCCACCGCCAGGTTCTCACCGTCCACGCGCAGCCGCTCGGTGCCGCGGCCGGCGAAGAACACGTGGCCGCGCGCGTCGGCGTAGGCGAGGTCACCCGACCAGAACGCGCCGTCGCGCAGCCGCTCGGCGTCCGCCTCGGGGTCGTTGTAGTAGCCGTCGAACAGGCCCGCGCCGGCCACGTTGACCAGCTCGCCGATGGCCTCGTCCGGGTTGAGCAGCCGGCCGTCCTCGACGCGCGCCGGGGGGCAGCGGGCGCCGGTGAACGGGTCGCGGATCTCGACGTCGTCCGGCAGCCGGCCGAGCGACCCCGGCGGGGCGGCCGGGTCCGGGGTGAGGGAGATCGCGGTCTCCGTGGACCCGAACGCGTCGATCACCCGGCAGCCGAACCGCTCGCCGAAGCGCCTGGTCGCCGTGGCGCTGCCCTCGTTGCCGAAGGCCAGGCGGAGCGGGTTGCCGGCGTCGTCGGGGCGGTCCGGGGTGGCGAGGACGTACGACAGGGCCTTGCCGACGTAGTGCAGGTACGTGCAGCCGTACCGCCTGACGTCGGGCAGCAGGCCGGAGGCCGAGAACCTGCGCCGCAACGCCAGCGCGGCGCCCGACGCGACGGCCGGGGCGTAGGCGGCCATGAGGGCGCCGGAGTGGAACAGCGGCATCGAGCAGTAGACGACGTCGTCAGGGGTGAGCAGGGCGCCCAGGCTGCGGCCGGGGACGGCGAGCTTGCGCTGGGTGATCCGCACGGCCCGGGGACGCCCGGAGGTGCCGGAGGTGAAGATCAGCATCACCAGGTCGCCGGGCCCGGGCCCCGCCACCTCCGCGCCCGCGGTCGGCTCCGTGGGGGCGGAATCGGCCGCGAGCGTCGAGAAGGGGGCGCGGGGCACGCCGAGGTCGCGGGCCAGCCGGGTGGCGGACTCCTCGTACGGCTCGTCGTACAGGAGCAGGGCGACGTGGGTCGCCGCGGCGTCGCGGGACAGCTCGGCGGGCGAGCGCGTGGGGTTCAGCGCGACCACCACGGACCCGCCCAGGGCGGCTGCGCCCACGAGGAACAGCAGCTCGGGCACGTTGTCGCAGAGCACGCCGACGTGCGGCCGGCCGGCGGCGCGGGCCGCGCGCCAGGAGGGGACGGTACGGGTGCCGAGCCAGCCGGCGGCGGCCCGGCAGGCCGCCACGTGCTCACGCCAGGACCACTCCCGGCCCTCGAAGAGCAGGCCGGGACGGTCGTCGCCGGCCCGAGCCAGGAGCAGGGCGGCGAGCGTGTCCGCGGGCATCGCGCCTCCAACAAGCGCTCGGTCAAACGATCCGCAAACTAGAACAGATTCTAGTATTTGTCCAGCGCCCGCACACCCCCAGAAGTCCCGATATATGCGTGTAACGCCGTGGACATGGGCCTATACAGGGTTCTTTGTGACTCGTCAGTAACAAGCCGTGCCAGGAAGAAATCAGATAACGTGTTCTTATGCGTACTCCGCACGCGGCCGTCACCGCGCCCTCCGTCGACACCGAGGGGACCATGGTGAGCCATCCCACGCCTGGCGGGCCCACTGCCGAGGGACAGGGTGCCGATGCACAGGGCGCCGGTGGACAGGGTGCCGGTGGGCAAGGTGCCGGTGGGCACAGTGTCCGCACGCGCAGCCAGCACCAGCGCCGCAAGCGGATCGTCCAGGCCGCCGCCGCCCTCGCCTCGCGCGGCGGCGTCGAGGCCATGCAGATGCGCACCGTCGCCGAGCGGGCCGGCGTCGCGCTCGGCACCCTGTACCGCTACTTCCCGTCCAAGATGGATCTGGTCGTCGCGGTGGTCGGCGAGGAGATCGACCTGCTGGAGAGCAGCATCGAGCGCCGCCCGCCGAGCGCGTCAACCCCGGCGGGGCGGGCCGTGGACGTGCTGATGCGCGCCACGCGCGGCCTCATGCGCGAGCCGGAGCTGGCCGACGCGCTGATCCGCTCACTCATCCTGGCCGAGGTCGAGACGCCGTTCGGCGACCGCATGACCGGCCTGCTGCTGCGGGTCTCGGCCGCGGGGCTGACCCGCGACCAGGCCACCGAGGAGCAGGTCGCCCTGGCCGGCTCGCTGTCCAGCATCTGGGTCCAGGAGCTGCTGGAGATGCTGCGCGGCCGGCGCACCTACGACCAGATCCAGCGCCGCATCGAGATCGCCGCCGACCGCCTCCTCACCGGCATCGCCTGACCCGCCGACGTGAGCGGCCGGGCCCGACCGGGCTCAGGCCCCCGCCGGCTCCTCGCGTGTGGCGCGGAACGTGCGGCGGTAGGCGTGCGGCGAGACGCCCAGCGCGGCGTGCAGATGCCGCCGGAACGACGCCGCCGTGCCGAAGCCCGCGCGGTCCGCCACCCCGTCCATCGGCAGGTCGCTCGTCTCCAGCAGGCGGCGGGCCAGCTCGATCCGTTGCCGCGTGAGCCACTGCCCCGGGCTCGTCCCCACCTCGTCACGGAAGCGCCGGGTGAACGTGCGCCTGCTCATGCCCGCGTGCCGGGCCAGGTCGGCGAGCTGGAGAGGCTCGCCGAGACGGCTCAGCGCCCACGCCCGGGTCGGCGCCGTGCCGGCGGTGGACGGCTCCGGCACCGGGTGCTCGATGTACTGCGCCTGGCCGCCGTCGCGCCAGGGCGGGACGACGCAGCTGCGCGCCACCTGGTTGGCGACCTCGCTGCCGTGGTCGCGGCGCAGCAGGTGCAGGCAGAGGTCCACGCCGGAGGACGCTCCGGCGGAGGTGAGCACGTCGCCGTCGTCCACGAACAGCACCCCGGCGTCCATCCGCACCCGAGGGAAGGTCGCGGCGAAGCGCTCGGCGTGCTTCCAGTGGGTGGTGGCCGGGCGGTCGTCCAGCAGCCCGGCGGCGGCCAGGACGAAGGTGGCCACGCAGATCGACACCGTCCGCGCGCCGGGCCGTACCCGGGAGAGGGCTTCGAGCAGGCCGGGCGGCAGGTCGTCCGGGCCCGTGACGGCCGAGTGGGAGGACGCGGCGGGCAGCACGACGGTGTCGGCCGTCGCGAGCGCGTCCGCGGCGTGCGCGGCGGCGATGGAGAAGTCGGCGGCCGTGCGCACCGGACCGCCGTCGAGCGTGCAGGTCAGCACCTCGTAGAGCGGCTCACCGGCCGGGCCGCGGGCCGTGGCGAAAATCCTCGACGGGATGCTCAGCTCGAACGGGATGACGCCGTCGAGCGCCAGGACGGCCACACGATGCATGGCCCGATCTTTGCACACCTTGACCCCCGGGCCACTCGCGACCGGAGGCAGCCCGGCAGCACGCTGGACCCATGAAGATGCGAGCGATCAGCCAGGACGCCCTGGGCGGACCCGAGGTGCTGAAGACGGTGGAGCTGGACCGGCCGGAGCCCCGGCCCACGGAGGTGCTGGTACGGGTGCACGCGGCCGGGGTCAACCCGGCCGACTGGAAGACGCGGGCATCGGGCGGACATCTCGGGTCACCGCCGTTCGTGCTGGGCTGGGACGTCTCGGGCGTGGTCGAGGCCGTGGGGCTGGGGACCACGATCCACAAGCCGGGCGACGAGGTGTTCGGGATGCTGCCGTTCCCGTTCGGCAATGGCGCCTATGCCGAGTACGTGACCGCGCCCGCGCGGACCTTCGCCCGCAAGCCCGCGGCCGTCGACCACACGGGGGCCGCCGCGATTCCGCTGGCCGCGCTGACGGCCTGGCAGGCGCTGGTCGACACCGCCGGGACCCGCTCCGGCGACCGGGTGCTCGTGCACGCGGCGGCGGGCGGCGTCGGGCACTTCGCCGTGCAGATCGCCAAGGCGCGCGGCGCGTACGTGATCGGCACGGCCGGCCCCGCCAAGCACGAGTTCCTGCGCGGCCTGGGGGCCGACGAGCTCATCGACTACCGGAGCGAGGACTTCGCCGAGGTGGCGCGGGACGTGGACGTGGTCGTCGACACGATCGGCGGCGAGTACGGCCCGCGGTCGCTGCGGACCCTGCGGCGGGGCGGCGTGATCGTCTCGCTCACGCTGACGCTGATGGACCCGGGACTGCACGCGGCCGCCGCCGAGCGGGGCGTCCGCTCGGAGGCCATGCTGGTGGAGCCGGACCACGCGGCGTTGCGGGCCCTCGCCGCGCTGGTCGACGCCGGGCGGCTGAGTCCCGAGATCGCGGCCGTCATGCCCCTGGCCGACGTGGCCAAGGCCCACGAGCTGGGCGAGTCGGGACGCACCACCGGGAAGATCGTCCTCACGGTCGCGTGACGGCCGCCGGTATGGACCCGCGAGGTCCCGGCGGCTCATCGCGGGTCGTTCCCGCGGACCTGTGCCCGGATTCTGTCGGTGACGGGGCGTATACAGGGGGGATGAGCGACAGGCCATCGACGGAAGACTTCCTCAGGCTGGCCGACCCCATGCGCCGGGAGCTGCTCGCGCACTGCTATCGCATGACGGGATCGGTGCACGACGCCGAGGACCTCGTCCAGGAGACCTACCTGCGCGCCTGGCGCGCCTACGACGGGTTCGAGGGGCGCTCATCCCTGCGCACCTGGCTCTACCGCATCGCCACCACCGTCTGCCTGACCGCGCTGGAGAGCCGGGGGCGACGGCCGCTGCCCACGGGGCTGGGCGCGCCCAGCTCGGAGCCGGCCGCGCCGCTGACCCAGCGGCCGGAGGTGCCGTGGCTGGAGCCGGTCCCCGACGGCATGGTGGGGGCCGGCGCCGACGACCCGGCCGCGATCGTGACCTCGCGCGAGAGCATCCGGCTCGCGCTCATCGCGGCCCTGCAGCACCTGCCGCCCCGGCAGCGGGCCATCCTGGTGCTGCGCGACGTGCTGCGGTGGCGGGCCGCCGAGGTGGCCGAGGCGCTGGAGACCACGACGGCCGCCGTCAACAGCGGTCTCCAACGGGCCCGGGCGCAGCTCAACGACGTGTCGCCGAGCCTCGACGACCCCGCGCCGCCGCTGCCCCACGAGCAGCGGGCGCGGCTCGACCGCTACGTGGCGGCGTTCGAGAGCTACGACGTGGCGGCGATCGTGGAGCTGTTCACCAAGGACGCGGTCTGGGAGATGCCGCCCTACACCGGCTGGTACCAGGGGGCGGAGCAGATCGGACGGCTCATCGCGGTCAACTGCCCGGCGCAGCGGCCGGGCGACCTGCGGCTGGTGCCGATCGCGGCCAACGGCCAGCCGTCCTTCGCGGTGTACTTCCGCCAGGGTGACACCTATCACGCGTTCTCGTTGATGGTGCTGACGCTCGCCGCCGAAGGAATCCGCCACGTGGGGATGTTCTTCGACGTCGGGCTCTTCGACCCGTTCGGGCTTCCGCACTCGTTGCCCGCCCCGGAGCAGGCTTCCGCCGGAAAGTAGAACGAGTTACAGTCTGCTCCGGAGCATCGTTCTGGAGGCGACTGTGGGCACACCTGTGATCGTCGAGGCCGTCCGCACCCCCATCGGCAAGCGCGACGGCTGGCTGTCCGGACTCAAGCCGCAGCAGGTGCTCGCCGCCGCCCTCACCGGGCTGGTCGAGCGCTCCGGCATCGACCCGGCCGCCGTCGGCCAGGTCTTCGCCGGTTGCGTGACCCAGGCGGGCGAGCAGGGCGGCCACGTGGGGCGCTACTCCTGGCTGTACGCGGGCCTGCCGTACCAGACGGGGGTCACCACGGTCGACGCGCAGTGCGGGTCGTCGCAGCAGGCCGTGCACCTCGCGGCGGCGATGATCAGGGCCGGCGTCATCGAGGTGGGCGTGGGGTGCGGCGTCGAGGTCATGAGCCGCGCGCCGCTGGGCAGCAACGTGCTGCCCGCCAAGCCGCGGCCCGACGACTGGAGCATCGACCTGCCGGGCCAGTTCACCGCCGCCGAGCGCATCGCCGCGCGGCGCGGGCTGACCCGGGAGCGGCTCGACTGGCTGGGGGCGCGCTCGCAGCAGCTCGCGGCCAAGGCGTGGGCCGACGGCCGGTTCGAGCGGGAGCTCGTGCCGATCGGCGACGTCCGCAGGGACCAGGGGCTGCGCGAGACCACCACCGAGAGCCTGGCCCGGCTCAAGCCGATCCTGGGCGAGGAGGCCCTGCACACCGCCGGCACCTCGTCGCAGATCTCCGACGGAGCCGCCGCGGTGCTGGTGATGAGCGAGGAGGCGGCCCGCGCGCACGGTCTGCGCCCGAGGGCTCGCATCCTCGCCCAGGCGCTGGTGGGCGCGGAGCCGTACTACCACCTCGACGGGCCGGTGGAGGCGACCGCGAAGGTCCTGGCCATGGCCGGGATGTCGATCGGCGACATCGACCGGTTCGAGGTCAACGAGGCGTTCGCCGCGGTCGTGCTGTCGTGGGCGAGCGTCCACGAGCCGGACTTCGACCGCGTCAACGTCAACGGCGGCGCCATCGCGCTCGGCCACCCGGTGGGCGCCACCGGGGCCCGGCTGCTCACCACGGCGCTGCACGAGCTGGAGCGCTCGGACTCCTCCACGGCCCTGGTGTCGATGTGCGCGGGCGGCGCCCTGGCCACGGCCACCATCCTCGAACGCGTGACCTGATGCCGGACGCGCCGTTCCGTGTCGCCTAGGTGTAAGAAAGACCTTTCCGTCCCCCGTTCCGTCCGCCACACTCGTTCCACGCTCACGCAAGACGGGGGATCAGCCCATGAGAAGCACCCGCCGCAGGCCGTACGCCGAGCAGCGCCCGCAGGACCTCGGTGGCGGGGTGTGGAGCGTGCCGGTGCCGATCCCCGGCAACCCGCTCGGCTACACCCTCGTCTACGCGATCGAGTCGCCCCAGGGCCCGGTCCTGGTCGACGCGGGATGGAACCACCCCGACGCGTGGGAGGCGCTGAGCGGCGGGCTCGCCACGCTGGGCATGGACGTAACCACGGTACGCGGCGTGGTGGTCACGCACTTCCATCCCGACCACGCCGGCCTGGCCGGCCGGGTGCGGGAGGAGTCGGGCGGCTGGATCGCGATGCACGAGGCGGACGCGGCGCTGGTCAGGCTGATCCGCGGAGCGGGCGACGGTGAGCAGCAGGCGTTCCAGGCGGACATGCTCAAGCGGGCCGGAGCCGACGCGGGAGACCTGGAGGCGGTCGCCGCCGAGCGCCCGCCGCCGCCGGCGCAGCCGGACCGGGAGCTGGCCGACGGCGAGCTGATCGACCTGCCGGGCCGCAAGCTGCGGGCCGTCCACACGCCCGGCCACACCCCGGGCCACATCTGCCTGCACCTGGAGGACGCGAACCGGCTGTTCACCGGCGACCACGTCCTGCCCGACATCACCCCGCACATCGGCATCTACCCCTACGACCGTGACGACGTGGACCCGCTGGGCGACTTCCTGGCCTCGCTGGACCGGGTAGGCGAGCTGGGGCTCGTGGACGCCCTCCCCGCACATGAATGGATATTTCCGGATGTGGCGGCGCGAGCGGCCGAGATCCGCCACCATCACGAGGACAAGCTCGCCCGGCTGGCCACGTCGCTGGCCGAGCGCGCGGAGCCGCTGACCATCTGGGAGACCGCCGCGATGATGACCTGGAACCGTCCGTGGGACGCCCTGGGGCCCATGCTGAGGGGCATGGCCGCCGGGGAGGCAGCGGCGCATCTCCGGACGCTGGAGGCCCGGGGCTCCATCAGGCGCGTCCAAGGAGTCGATGCGGTCCGCTTCCAGGCCATAGAATCCTAGACATCCGATGTCTAGGGAGAAAAGCGTGGCGGTCACCGACGCGGCCATCGACAAGATCAAGCAGATGATCCTCTCCGGCGAGCTCACCCCCGGGGACCGGCTTCCCAAGGAGGCCGACCTCGCCGAACGGCTCGGCCTGTCACGCAACTCGCTGCGCGAAGCCGTCCGCGCCCTCGCCCTGATCAACGTCCTGGACGTCCGGCAGGGCGACGGCACGTACGTCACCAGCCTGGAGCCCAGGCTGCTGCTCGACACCATGTCGTTCGTGCTCGACCTGCACCGGGACGACACCGTCCTGCAGTTCTTCGAAGTACGCCGCATCCTGGAGCCGGCCGCCACCGCGATGGCCACCAAGCTCATGACCGACGACGAGATCGACGAGCTGCGGGTGATCCTGGAGTCGCTGCCCGCCGAGCCGACCGTCGAGGAGCTGGTGGCCAACGACCTGGAGTTCCACCAGCGCATCGCCCAGGGGTCGGGCAACACCGTGCTCTGCTCGTTCATCGAGAGCCTGTCCGGGCCGACCACCCGGGCGCGCATCTGGCGCGGCCTGACCCAGGAGGGCGCGATGGAGAAGACCCGCGAGCAGCACACCGCGATCTACGAGGCCATCGCCGCCCGCCAGGCCGACGTGGCCCGCTCCTGGGCCACGGTGCACGTGGCGGGCGTCGAGTCCTGGCTCCGCAAGGCCCTGGACTGACCTTCCAGCCTGGCTACCCGCTGGGCGGACGGCCGGTGAGGCGCCAGAACTGGCGCTTGTTCTCCTCGCGTACCGCGACGCCCAGCCGGGCCAGCTCCAGCCGGAGCTGCTCCGCGTCCTCGCCGTCGCCCTTCTCCAGCGCGCGGGCGCGGGCCCTGAAGTAGGCGTGGGCGGCGTCGGTCAGGTCCGGGAGGCCGTCGGCCCAGCGCCGGAACTCCTCCCGGTGCGGGTCGCCCTCCCGCCAGGGGTAGCCGTGGGCCTGGAAGGCGGCGGCCAGCGGGCCCGGCCGGGGCAGGTCGCCGCCCTGCCGTACGAGCTCCTCGGTGTCGTGGCCGAGCAGCACGAGCTGCTTGGCGTCGAGGAACACCGCGGCGATCGACCCGCGCGGCACCTCCCGCCGGGAACCGCGGTGGGCGACGGCCACCTGCCGGTCGTCCACGACGACCTTCACGGTGTACTCGTCGGCGATCACGGCCAGCACCAGCCCGGCGACGGCGCCGAGGACCACCGCCCCGATCGTGAACGACGTCGGCGGGATCGACCCGACCAGCCGCAGCGGCCCCTCGAACGGGGTCCACGGCAGCGACGCGGCCCACCCGGCGACGTACCGCAGGAGCCAGCCCGCCCCGGCGCCCAGCAACGGGGCCGCGACCCAGATGAGGACGCGCTCCCCCAGGGCGGGCAGGGCCGTCGCGTCCGGCGGGGACGGGGCTCCGGAGGGCATGGGCGGGCTCCTTGTCGGTCGCGTCGGGCTCCGCAGCAACCGTAACCGCGACCGGCGGGGCGCCCTTCATCCGAAAGTATCGGCCGTGCGCGACTTTGGTCGTCAGCGGCGGCCCGTCACGCGCTCGCGCGGCGGCCCGTGCCGGTGCCGGCCGTGCCGGTGCCGGCCGTCCGAGGCGGTGCCCGCCGTACGAGGTGGTGCCGGCCGTACGAGACGGTGCCGGCCGTGCGGGGCTCCGGAGGGCATGGGCGGGCTCCTTGTCGGTCGCGTCGGGCTCCGCAGCAACCGTAACCGCGACCGGCGGGGCGCCCTTCATCCGAAAG